>CADEDX010000008.1:15993-33172 GCA_902826195.1 uncultured Bradyrhizobium sp.
GGCTGAGGACTTCGTTCAACCAACATTCTAAACAGGAGTTGCAAATATGCGCATCGCGCAGGTCGCCCCGCTGACGGAGGCTGTCCCCCCCAAACTATACGGCGGCACCGAGCGGGTGGTGCACTGGCTGACCGAGGAACTTGTCGCATTGGGGCACGACGTCACGCTGTTTGCCAGCGGCGATTCACTGACTTCGGCGAAACTCGACGCAACTTGGCCGAAAGCACTGCGTCTCGACGGCTCAGTGCGTGATCCCAATGCGCTGCATATGGTGATGCTGGAGCGCGTGCGGCAGAAATGCGACGATGAAGAGTTCGATTTTCTGCACTTTCATCTCGACTACTATCCATTCTCAATGTTTTACCGGCAGCCGACACCTTTCCTGACCACCTTGCATGGCCGGCTCGACCTGCCGGAGCATCAGCCGGTATTCAATACATTCTCCAAGGTTCCGGTAGTGTCGATCTCGGATTCGCAGCGGCGGCCGGTGCCGCAGGCAAATTGGGTGCGCACCATCCATCATGGATTGCCGGCGAATTTGCTGACGCCGCGGCCGGTGCAACCCTCCTATCTCGCTGTTCTTGGACGGATCGCGCCGGAAAAGGGCGTCGACCGCGCCATCCGGATCGCTACGCGATGCGGCATTCCGCTCAAAATCGCGGCCAAAGTCGATCGCGCCGATCAGGAGTATTACGACGAGTTGATCTCTCCGATGATCAAGGCCAGTCCGCTGGTCGAATTTATCGGGGAGATCAGCGACAACGAGAAATCCGATTTCCTCAGCGGCGCGTTCGGCCTTCTGCTGCCGATCGACTGGCCGGAGCCATACGGCCTCGTGATGATCGAAGCCATGGCCTGCGGCACGCCCGTTCTCGCCTACAACCGCGGGTCGGTTCCCGAGATCATCGATCCCGGACTTACCGGCTTCGTGGTGGAAGACGAGACCAGCGCTGCGGCGGTAATCGACCGTCTCGTAGCGCTCGACCGCGCCGCCATCCGCAAGCAGTTCGAGAAACGCTTCACCGCTCGGCGCATGGCGGTCGATTATCTTGCGGCCTATCGCAGCCTGAGGGAGCGAACCGAGCCGCGGATGAAACTCGTCAGCAGCGCGGAGTAAACTGCGACCAGCACATTTCTGCCGTCATGGCCGGGCTTGCCCCGGCCATGACGATGATTTCAATTCACCGCTACCCGCTTCGGCTCGACGATCTCGAACATGCGCGGAAACTCATCCATCAATGCCATCAATTCGGCCAGCCGCATCGGATTGCCGACGACCGCGATTTTTCCGGAAGCGACCGCTTCAGGAAACGTCGTGAGCTTGGCGATCACTTCATCCAGCACGCCGCGCGCGAGCGTGAAACCGGCGTCGGAGCCGATGGCTTGTGCGCCGGCGGCATAGGTCAGCGCGCTGTTCTCCAGGTTGAGAATAAAACTCTCGTTTGTGTCGGTGAAATTCCAGTTCAGCACGATGCGCTTGCCCTCGGCCTTAGGGCCGTTCAGTCGCACGCCGAGCACATCCCACAACTGCTCGGTGCGAAGCGCCGCCAGCGTTTCGCGCGGCATGGTCGAGCGCGGCGGCGCCTTGGGCATGCCCTGACGCAATTCCTGCGCACCGAACAGATAGGCATTGCGCCAGGTCGAGCTTTCCGAGGCATAGCCAAGTTGTTCGAACGTATCGGCGAGCAGCGCGCGCGCCGCCTGGTTATCAGGTTCGGCGAACACCAGATGGCTCACAGCCTGCGCCACGAAGCGGAATTCGCCCCTGGCAAAATCCTTGGCCGCGCGCGACAGGATCGCGTCCGCGCCTCCCATGTACTCGACATATTTCTTGCCCGATTCGACCGGCGGCAACGGATCGAGGTTGACCGGATTTGCGTCGTACCAGCCAAGATACTTTTGATAGATCGCCTTCACATTGTGCCTGATATGGCCGTAGTAACCACGTCCGTGCCAGGCGCCCTCGAGGCTCGCCGGCAAGCGGATGGTTTCCGCGATCTCGGCCGCGGTGAGCCCGTGATTCATCAGGCGGATCGTCTGGTCGTGCGCGAATTTGTAGAGATCGCGCTGCTGGCGGATCATGGTGTCGATCCGCTCCAGCCCCCAGACCGGCCAGTGGTGCTGGCCGCACATCGCTTCGGCCTTGCCGCCCCACATCTGCAGGGCTTCACCGAGATATTTCGACCACGCCAGCGCGTCGCGCACGTCGGCGCCGCGGAACGGCAGCAGATTGTGGAAATTATGCGTACAATTTTCCGCGAGGTTCAGAAGCTTGTAGCGCGGGATGAAGAAATGCATCTCCGCCGGCGCTTCGCTGTTCGGCGCCATCTGGAATTCGAACTCCACGCCGTCGATGGTCCTGATGTCACCGGTTGCGATGATGAGATCCGTCGGACGCAATAGCGCGACTGCGCCCGCCGCCATGGTCTTGCCGAGCCCGCAATCGATCTGCCCGCGCACGCCCTTGGCGAGGAACGGCCCGAACTGATATTGCGCGCGGCGCAGCATCGCCGGCCCGGCGATGATGTTTTCGGAGACCGCGTGCTCCATGAACAGGTTGGGCGCGATGATCGGCACCTTGCCGCTCGCGAGCGTTTCGTCGTCGAGCACGCCGCGCGCGCCGCCCCAATGGTCGGTGTGCGTATGGGTGAAGATGACGGCGGCGACTGGACGTTTGCCGCGGTGCTGGAAGTAAAGCTCCATCGCGGCGCGCGCGCCCTCGATCGAGGTCAGCGTATCCACCACGATAACGCCGCTGTCGCCCTCGATCAGCGTCATATTGGCGATGTCGAGCCCGCGCACCTGGTAGACGCCGGGCACCACCTCGAACAGACCGTGATGCATGTTGAGCCGCGACTGCCGCCACAGGCTGGGGTCGACCGTCGGCGGCGCCTGTTCGGCGGAGAGGAAGCCGTAAGGCTCCAGGCTCCAGACCACCCGGCCCTGTGGCGACATGATCTTCGCGTTCTCCACGGTGCCGAGAAAGCCGCGCGCGGCGTCGTCGAAATCCCGCGTGTCGGAGAACGGCAGCGCCTTCAACGTCGCCACGTGTTGCGCGATGACGGAAGCCGAAGCCTCCTTTGGCAAATCCTTCGCCGCTTCCGCGGTGGCTGGCTGGCTCATATTATGTACTCCTTTGCACAAACAGAAACGACGTCAGCGGAATTCCAATCCCTCGAACCGGCCGTTGCTGCGCCAGCCATCGATGTACTTGAAGTAGGCCATGGGTCCCGCTGGATGGCCGACATTGAGCTTGGCCGCCGGGCCCGGCTCGCGTCCTTCATTGTTGTAATAGCCGGGCGTGCAGTCGGGCGAGCCGATCATGCGGCCCGCGCCGGTCAGCAACAATTCGACCCAGCGATCCTCGGCTTCCTTGCTGACTTCGATCTCCGTAAAGCCGCTCGCCTGCGCATGCCGTACCATCAGCGCGATCGTCTTCGCGGCCTCGGTCAGATTATGCGGCACGTTGGAAATAAGATTCGCGCCCTGCGTCGGCTGCACGAAGAATGCGTTGGGAAAGCCGTGGACGTGAATGCCATGCTTGCTGCGCATGCCCGCAGCCCAATGGTCCGACAGCTTTACGCCGCCGCGGCCGGTAAGATCGAAGCCGGCGCGCCGCTTGTAGTCGGTGCCGACCTCGAACCCGGAGGCGTAGATGATGCAATCGAGCGGATACTCCGTTCCCGCGACCACGACGACGTCTTCGGTGATGCGCTCGACACCCTTGCCGTCGGTATCGATGAGGTGCGTGCCCGGCGTGTTGAAGGCCTGCAGATAGGCATCATGGAAGCACGGCCGCTTGCAGAGCTGGCGATACCAGGCTTTCAGCTTCGCGGCGGTCTCGCGGTCGCCTACGATCGCATCAACCCGAGCGCGAATTTCCTCCATCTTCTCGAAATCGGAGTCCTCGAACGCCGCCAGCATGTTCGCAGGCGTTCGCTGCTCGCGCGGCAGATCGAGGACCTTGGCGCGGATGCGCCGCGACAAATCGGTCCAGCCGTCCTGCACCAGATCCTCTTCCGCGGAGCCGCCGGCCTGGTTGGCCGTGAAATTCTCCAGCCAGCGCTGCTGCCATCCCGGCGTCGCGATGCCTGAAAACCATTCTGGATCGATCGGTGCATTGGCCCTGACATCGACGGAGGACGGCGTGCGCTGAAAGACGTAGAGCTCCTTGCAGGCGCGCGCGAGGTGCGGCACGCATTGCACGGACGTGGCGCCGGTGCCGATGATGCCGACGCGCTTGTCCGCCAGTTTGTCCATCAGCGCGCCCGACGGATCGCCGCCGGTGTAGGCGTAATCCCAGCGGCTGGTATGGAACGAGTGTCCCTTGAAGGACTCGATGCCTTCGATGCCGGGCAGTTTTGGCACATGCAGCGGCCCGGTGCCCATGCCGACGAACTGCGCCGTGAAGGCATCGCCGCGATTGGTGCAGATGGTCCAGCGCGACTTGGCCTCGTCCCAGTCGAGGCTCACGACCTCGGTATGAAACAGCGCGTTGTCGTAGAGCCGGTATTGCCGGCCGATGCGCTGGCAATGCGCAAGGATCTCCGGCGCATGCGCATATTTCTCCGACGGCATATGACCGGTCTCTTCCAGCAGCGGCATGTAGACTATCGACGCCGTATCGCATTGCGCGCCCGGATACCTGTTCCAGTACCAAGTGCCGCCAAAATCGCCGCCCTTCTCGATGACGCGGACATCCGTGATGCCGGCTTCGGACAGGCGCGCGGCGGTGGCGAGCCCGGCAAAGCCGCCGCCGATGAAGGCAAAGGTAACGTGGTCGGTCTTCGGATCGCGCGGCGTCACCGGCGTATAGGGATCGTCGAGATAATGTGCGAGCTGGCCCGCGACGCGAAGATACTGGTCGTTGCCGTCAGGCCGCAGGCGCTTGTTGCGCTCCTCGAGATATTTTTGGCGCAGCTCTTCCTTGTCGACCGCACGACTTTGCGGAGCCTTCATCTGTTCAGTCATCCCGTGCATCCTTGAGAAAGTGCGAGCATGCCTGTCATTAGCACCGCTCAAGACGGATGTGCGGACAGATAGGGGGAGTTTTCGATTCCCCATGACGGCATCGGCTCCATGCGAAAGATCTGCCGCAGGTGCACCTCATCCGGACCGTCGCCGATCCGCAGCAGTCGTCCCCAGGCCAGCGCCTGATGGATCGGCGTATCGTCGGAGCCGCCCATCGCGCCGAACACCTGCATGGCGCGGTCGGCGATCCGCTGCAGCATCGCAGGCACCGCCACCTTGATCAGCGAGACGTCCCGCCAGGCGTCCTGATGGCCGGCCTGGTCCAGCCGCCAGGCGCAACGATAAGCGAGCAGCCGCGCCTGTTCGAGTTCGACGCGGGATTCGGCGATCCAGCGCTGCACGGTGTCATACTGGATCACGGTGCGGCCGAAAGCGGAACGCTCCGACGCGCGCACCATCATCAGTTCGATCAGTAGTTCGCACAGCCCGATCGAGCGCATGCAATGATGGATGCGGGCCGGCCCGAGCCGGATTTGCGCGACCTTAAAGCCCTCGCCCTCGGCGCCGAGCAGGTTGGCGCGGGGCACGCGCACATTGTCGAAGGCGAGTTCGCCGATCGGGGCAACGTGATCCTCACAGCCCATCCAGCGCAGCCGCCGCACCAAGCGGACGCCTGGCGTTTCCATCGGCACGATGATGCAGGAATGACGGCTGGTGCGGTCCGCCCCGGAATCGGTCACGCCCATCACGATCAGAAAACTGCAACGCGGATGCGCCGCGCCGGTGATGAACCACTTTCGTCCGTTGATGACATAGTCGTCGCCGTCGCGGACCATGCGGGTGGCGATGTTGGTGGCGTCGGATGACGCCACGTCCGGTTCGGTCATGCCGAAGCCCGACCGGGTTCTGCCTTCCAGCAACGGCCGCAGCCAGCGCGCTTTCTGCTCCGGCGTGGCGCAATTCTGCAGCGCGATCATGTTGGGCACGTCGGGCGCTTGACAGTTGAACACCTCCGGCGCCCAGAACAGCCGGCCCATGATTTCGGCCAGCGGCGCATATTCGAGATTGGAAAGTCTTGTACCGGGCTCATCCTCGGCCAGTTCGGGAAGGCCGAGGTTCCACAGCCCTGCCGCCTGCGCTTTGCGCTGCAGGTCTCCCATGAATGGCGAGACTTCGCCCCTGGCGGTGTGCGCAAGCCAGGCGCGGTGGCGTGGCAGCACTTCGTGATCGAAGAACTCCCGCAGCTTCTCCAGCCATGCTTCCGACCGACCGGAAAGATCGAAATCCATGTCGCCTCCTCCCATGCGTACCGGCGGAAACCCTTTTTTTGGGAACCTTAAGCTCACATCGACACGATTTGCAAAATCTATTTCGATATATTGACAGAACTTGAGATTTTGACCACTCTTTGGTCATGGCACTTTTTTCCTTGCCCGGCGCCAAAGGAGCCGAGGACCCAGCCGATCCGTCGTTCGCGACCACGCTCGCGCATGGGCTCGACGTGCTGGCGGCTTTCCGCAACCGCAGCGGCTCGCTGTCCAACGCGGACCTCGCGCTGCATACGGGTCTGTCGCGGCCGACGGTATCGCGGCTGACCTATACGCTGGCGCAGCTCGGCTATCTCAAGCGCGATGCCAAAGGACGCTTTCAGCTTGGCCTCGGCGTTCTGGCCGTCGCCTATCCGGTGCTGTCGGCGCTGAAAGTCCGGCAATTGGCGCGACCGCTGATGCGCGATTTCGCCGCCTATACCGGCGGCACGGTGTCCATCGCGATGCCGTTCGGGCTCGACTTTATTTATGTCGAAACGGTGCGCACCACCGACGCCGTAACGCATCTGCCGGATGTCGGCTTTGCCAGCTCATTGGCGCCGACCGCGGTGGGCCGCGCGCTGCTGTCGTTGTTCAACAAGGCCGAGCTCGATAGCTATGTGGCTGGCGTGAAGGCCGACCGGCCGGACGAAGCCGACTATGTGCAGGCGCGAACGCTGCCTGATGTCGAGATCTGCAAGGAGCGCGGCTTTGCGATCTCGCTCGGTGAATGGCGCCGCGAGATTTTTGGCGTTGCCGCGCCGCTGTACCGCACGGCCTCCGGCGACTGCCTTGCCGTCAATTGCGGCATCCCGTCGTTTCGTTTCAATACCGAACAGATCGAGCGCGAATGCGGGCCCCGCATGCTGGGCCTGGCCCGCAGCATCCGCGCGCTGGTCGCCAACGACTGAATACCCCCGGCAGAGGGGCAGAGGCGCACCGCTCGACCGGCGCGTAACACATGGGGAGGGAAGAATGAGCCGGATCAAGTCCGTGCTGAGCCTTGCGTTGGGCGCCGTCATGCTACTCGCCGATCCCGCGCAGGCGCAGGTCAGTTACCCGAATCGACCGATCCGCGTCATCGTGCCCTACCCCGCCGGCGGCATTGTCGACATCGTGGCGCGCGCCGTCACCGAACAGGTCGGCCGCGACTGGAAACAAACCGTCATCATCGAAGCAAGGCCGGGCGGCAACAGCAACATCGGAACATCGGCGGTGGCCCGCAGCGAACCCGACGGCTACACATGGCTGGTCACCGGACCGGCCGCGCTGGTCAATCCCACGCTCTACAAGGACGCCGGCTGGGACGCGCTGAAGGATCTCAGATGCGTTGGGCTTGCGGTCTGGAATCAGAGCGTCGCGCTGGTTCACCCGTCGATGCCGGCCAGCACGATCAAGGACTTCGTCGAGATCGCCCGTAAGAGGCCAGGCGAGCTCAATTTCGGCAATCCCGGCACCGGCTCCTCGATCGACCTGAGCGCGCAAAAGCTGTTTCAGGCCGCCAGCATCAAGCTGACCAATGTCGGCTACAAGGGCCAGCCGCAGGCCCTGATCGACCTGATGACCAACCTGCTGCACTTTGAGATCGTCGCGCTCGAACGGGCGCTGCCGCACATCAAGGCCGGCAGCGTCAAGCCGCTCGCGGTCATGACCGACAAACGCGTCGCCGACCTGCCCGATGTGCCGACGATTGCGGAAGCCGGATTTCCGGAAGCCGCCTATGTGCCCTGGTACGGCATCTATGTGCAGGCGGGAACGCCCACGGCCATCGTTGAGAAGATCAACGATGGCATCAACAAGGCGCTGCAGAATCCGGACGTGCAGCGCCAGCTCGCGGTCGCCAATATTCCGGGCAAGCCTATGCCGCTTGCGGACCTGGCCACGCTGATGAAAGCCGACCACGAGAAGCTGACGAAGGTGATCGCGACGTCAGGAATGGCGTTGCAGTGATTTGATTGGTCATGGCCGGGCTTGTCCCGGCCATCCACGTTCGTCCAAGTCTCAGCCAAAGGCGTAGGTGCCCGGGCCAAGCCCGGGCATGACGAGAAGCAAGACACCGTTACTTCTACTTCTTCACCTTGCTGGCGTCCATTTTGACGTTCGTATCCAGCATCTTGACCGAAAACGCCGTATTGACGTCGAACGGCTTTTCCATGCCCAAATAAGTCTGCACCAGCTCGTAGTCCTTTTTCATCCGCTCGGCGTCGATCCAGCCCAGCGCCCTGGTGGTAGTGAAGTCGTCCGTCATCAGGAACTTGATGCGTTCCCACTGGCGCTGCTGGTTTTCCTTGTCGAGCCCGGAGGCCTGGTCGAGCAGCGCCTTGAGGCAGGGCGCGACGTCGGCGACGCAGGCGGCATAGGCCTTCTGGCTGATCCTGACGAACTCCTCGACGAGTTTAGGGTTCTTCTCCAGATACGCGCCGTTGACGATCAGCGAGTTGCCGTACGGGTTGAGCCCGATATCCTTCCAGTTGACGAAACCGAGGTCGGAACCGAACTCGATCGCCTTGAGATCGTGCTCATTATAGAAATCGCTGATGATGTCGACGGTGTGGCTTTTCAATGCCGCGATCTTGGCGGTCGGCCCGACATTAACAAAACTTACGGCGTCGGGAGCGATGCCTGCGGCTTTTGCAAAGGCTGGCCACATCACCCGCGAGGCATCGCCGGGCGGATTGCCAATCTTGTGATTAGGAAAATCTTTTGGCCCATTCACACCATAGCTCTTAAGCCAATAAAATGTCTGGCCGGTATTGGCGTAGATGCTCATCAGCGCCACCGCGTCCGCGCCCTTGCTCTTGGCCACCAGCATGGTCGCGAGATCGGCGATACCGAACGGCGAGCCGCCGGATCCGACCTTCAGCGACGAAACACCGGACCCCTTGCCGACCTCGATGGTCAGCTCGATGCCGGCTTTCTCGTACCAGCCCTGCGCCTTGGCATAATAGAAAGGTGAATGGTCAGCCGTCGGCGTCCAGTTGAGGATCAGGTTGACAGCCTCGGCAGCCCCGCAGGGTGCCACCGGTAGGGCCAGCGCCAACGCCAGTCCCGCAATTCGCAACCCACTCATGGCAACCTCCTCGTTTGCAGCCGACCTTGTCGCCGCACGCCGGTGACGCTACCAATGCAACTCGGGACAAGACGAGTTGTCAACTATTTGGTTGGAAATGCCCAAAAAACGATCTGACGACAAAAGGCCACAGCGGCGCGATCCGGCCGCGACCCGCAAGAAATTGCTGACCGCGGCACGGCGCGAATTCGCCAGCAGCGGGCTTGCCGGGGCGCGGGTCGACGAGATCGCGGCGCGTGCGGGCGTCAACAAGCAGCTCGTGTATCATTATTTTGGCGACAAGGACGCGCTGTATCTGGCGGTGCTGGAATGGGTCTACGAGGAAATCCGCGCCCAGGAGCGCAAGCTCAATCTCGAGGGGCTACCGCCCGAGAAAGCGATCAAGAAGCTGATCGAGAGCTCGTTCGACCACCTCGCCGCGCATCCCGACTTCATCGTGCTGCTCAACGACGAAAACCGCGGCGGTGCCCGCCATGTGCGGGGCTCCCGCAAGCTGGAAGCGATGCATTCCCCGCTGATGAGTCTGGTCTCGACCATCCTTGGCCAAGGCGTCAAAGCCGGCATCTTCCGTAAAGGTATCAACCCGTTGCATCTTTATATCTCGATTGCAGGCCTCAGCTATTTCTACTTTTCGAACACGCCGACGCTGTCGGCGATCTTTGGTAAGGACCTGTCGAGCCGGGCCGCCCGGCAGGCCCGCCGTCGGCACGTGGTCGATCTAGTGATGCATTCGCTGCGGCCATAATCAACCATATGGTTGATTAGTGAGGAAGCTCACGCTACACTGCCGCGGCGCGGCTGGGAGCCGGACGCATAGCCAGGAGAGCGTACGGTGTTCAGCGGCGTCGGCGGATCGGCACGGTCTTTCGCGATCATCCTGGTCGTGCATCTGGCCGTGATCGTGGCGTGGCAGGTGCTGGTCGACGCCTTCCAGGTTCCGAAATTCATCCTGCCCTCGCCCCTTGCGACCATCAAAACGCTGGCCTCGCCAAGCTACGCCTGGCTTTCCAACCTTGGGGTCACGGCGATTGAGATCCTCGGCGGGTTCTGCCTCGGCGCGCTGGTCGGCGTCATGCTGGCGGTGCTGTTCACCTGGTCGCCGCTGATCAGCCTGTTGCTGTTGCCGCTGTTCGTGACGCTGAATATGATCCCGAAAGTGGCGCTGGGGCCGTTGTTCATCGTCTGGTTTTCCTACGGCATCTTCCCGAACATCCTGATCGCGTTTTCGATCTGCTTCTTCCCGATCCTGCTCACCACCGCCCGCGGCCTTAGCGAGGTGGAACCGGATTTGCTCGATCTCGTGAAATCGCTGCGCGGTTCGCGGTGGGCTTTGTTCCGGAAAATCCAGTTGCCCGGCGCGTTGCCTTACGTGTTCTCCGGGATGAAGGTCGGCGCCATCCTCGCCGTGGCCGGCGCCATCGTCGGCGAGTTCATCGCCTCCGAGCGCGGGCTCGGCTACCTCATGATCCAGGTGCAATCCTCGCTCGATACGCCGGCGATGGTGATGGCCGTGGTGCTCCTGACATTGCTGGGCGTGGCGCTGTATGGGCTCGTGCTCGGCCTCGAGCGGGTGTTCGTCGTTCGCGACATCCGGTTGCAATAAGAAGACGGGAAAAACATGCTGCTGACGCGCGACAACCTGCCCCAGACGATTTCGGACATCGCAGCGCTCGACGACCTGCTGTGCCGCCCTAGCCAGGCATTGATTGACGATCTCCGCAACGTCGACGGCGACATCATGATCCTGGGCGTCGCCGGCAAGATGGGGCCGACGCTGGCGGGCCTCGCCAAGGCCGCCGTGCCGGAACGCCGCGTCATCGGCGTCGCCCGCTTCAGCGATCCCGCCGTGAGGGATTGGCTGCAGGCGCGCGGCATCGAGACCATCCATTGCGACCTGCTCGACGAGGACGCCATCAAAGCACTGCCGAAGGCGCCGAACATCGTCTTCATGGCCGGGCGCAAGTTCGGCGCCGAGGGCGATCTGTCCCTGACCTGGGCGATGAATTCTCACGTCCCCGCGCTGGTCGCACAGGCCTTTGCGGGGTCCCGCATCGTCGCGTTCTCGACCGGCTGCGTGTATCCATTCGCGCCGGTGGATAGCAAAGGATCGAGCGAGGACATGGCGCCCAATCCGCCCGGCGAATACGCGCAATCCTGCGTCGGGCGCGAGCGCATGTTCGAGTATTTTTCGAAGAAGCATGCGACGCCCGGGCGGCTGATCCGGCTCAATTACGCCATCGACATGCGCTACGGCGTGCTCCACGACATCGCGAGCAAGGTGCTGCAGGGTCAGCTGATCGACGTCAGCCTCGGCCACGTCAATTTCATCTGGCAGGGCGACGCATCCGCGCAGGCGCTGCGCTGTTTGGCGCATTGCGATACGCCCACCTCGCCGATCAATGTCAGCGGCCATGAAATACTAGCCGTACGCGACCTCGCCGCAAAATTCGGCCGGCATTTTGGCCGCGCGCCGGTCATTGTCGGCAAGGAAGAGCCGACAGCATGGCTCACCGATACCTCGCAAGCAGTGAAACTGTTCGGCATGCCGATCGTCGATACCGAACAACTCATCAGCTGGACCGCCGACTGGGTGTCGCGATCGATGCCGAATCTCGGCAAACCCACCAAATACGAGGTGCGCGATGGCCGCTACTGAGCCGGTCGATATCGTCGCGCTCGGCGTCGGCGACGCGCAGGCCGGATTGCTGTTGTCGACAGAAACGGGCTGGAACCAGAACGAGGCCGATTGGAAATTCTTCCTGAGCCAGGGCGTCGTGTTCGGCGTGCGCGACGGCGCGCGGCTGGTCGCGACGGCCGCGCTACTGCCCTACTCCGCCGGAAATGCCTGGATCAGCATGGTGCTGGTGACCGCGGATTTTCGCCGCCGCGGTATCGCGACCCAGTTGGTCGATGCCTGCCTGGGCGTAGCGGCAAAACAGGGGCTGACCACCTGGCTGGACGCCACCCCTGCCGGCGCCACCGTCTACGGACCGCTCGGCTTCGAGTCGACGCTGCAATTGCGACGGCTGCGGCTGACACAGCCGCAAGGCGTCGGGGTCACGGGCTCGCTCTCGGACAGTAGCCTTGGGGTGCTGGCCGCGCGAGATGCCGAAGCCATGGGATTCGACCGCAGCGCATTGCTGTCTGAATTTGCCGCGCGCCCGGGCTCGCGGATCGTGGCCCAAGGTCAGGCCATCGCCCTCGTCCGCGATGGACGCACCGCGCGTCATGTCGGCCCGCTGCTGGCCGGCGGCTCCGATCAGACAGCGCTCGCGCTAGTGGAGGCCATTGTCCGGTCAGAGACGGGGCCGTGGCTGATCGATGCCGTCCATTCGCAGGAAGCGTTTTTCGGCAGCCTCGTCGCATCAGGCTGGACCATCGAGCGGCCGTTTCAGCGCATGCGCTTTGGCCCGGCGACCGCCTCGTCAGCGCAACTGCCGTTCGCCGTCGCGGGCCCGGAATTCGGATAGGAAGCGCCACCATGCACCATAGCGACATCAAAGCCGACATTCGCAAGCTGATCGCCGACGGCACGGTACTCCCCGCCCACCCGCTCGCGCTCGACGCCGACCGTAAGCTCGATACCAGAAATCAGCGGGCGCTGACCCGCTATTATCTCGACGCGGGCGCCGGCGGGCTGGCCGTCGGCGTCCACACCACACAGTTCGCGATCCGCGACGTCGGACTGTACCGGCCGGTGCTGGAGCTCGCGGCGGAAACCGCTGATGCATGGACCCAGCGGCCCGTCGCGATGGTCGCCGGGCTCGCCGGCCCGACCGCACAAGCCAAAGCGGAAGCGCAAACTGCACGCGGCATCGGCTACCACGCCGGCCTGCTCAGCCTTGCGGCGATGAAGTCAGCGTCCGAGGAAGACATCATCGCGCATTGCGAGGCGGTGGCGCGCGAGATCCCGCTGGTCGGCTTCTACCTGCAACCGGCGGTCGGCGGCGTCATCCTCAGCGCCGATTTCTGGCGCCGCTTCGCCTCCATCGACAACGTCATCGCCATCAAGATTGCGCCGTTCAACCGCTACCGGACACTCGACGTGCTGCGCGGCGTGGCGGCAGCGAACGCACTCCACCGCGTCGCGCTCTATACCGGCAATGACGATCACATCCTGCTCGACCTGATGCTGCCGTTCGACCTGCGCGACAAGGGCGTCACCACCCGCGCCTACTTCAAGGGAGGCCTGCTTGGGCACTGGTCGGTGTGGACCGCGAGCGCGATCAAACAGTTCGAGAGGTGCAAGGCCGCGCGAGGCAAGGACACCCTGCCAGCGGACCTGCTGGCGCTCGATGCCCGCGTCACCGACTGCAACAGCGCGTTCTTTGACGTTGCCAACAATTTTCACGGCTGCATCGCCGGCTGCCACGAAATCCTGCGGCGGCAAGGATTGATGCAGGGGCTGTGGTGCCTCGATCCCGCCGAGGGCCTGAGCCCAGGGCAGATGCAGCAGATCGACCGCGTCTGCCGCGAGCACGCCGATCTTTCCGACGACGCCTTCGTGAAGGATAATCTGCAGAAATGGCTGGCATGAGCGCCGTCGAGCCCTTCATCAGCCTGCAGAACGTCCGCAAGGTCTATCGATCCAAGGGCACGGAGTTTCTTGCCGTCTCCGATGTCACCATGGACGTTGGCGAAGGCGAGCTGGTTTCGCTCGTCGGCCCGTCCGGCTGCGGCAAGACCACGGTGCTGAAAATTCTCGCCGGGCTGCACGATGCGGATGGCGGCACCATCAAGATCGGCAACTCGAAAACCCCGTTCGACCCGGCCCGCGATATCGGCATGGTGTTCCAGCAGGCGCTTTTGCTGAAATGGCGGACCATTTTGGACAACGTGCTACTGCCGGCCGAAATCGTCGGCCTGCCCATGAAGGCGGCGCGGAACCGCGCCCGCGACCTGCTCAATCTGGTGGGGCTCGCCGGTTACGAAGACAAATTTCCGCAGCAATTGTCCGGCGGCATGCAGCAGCGCACCGCTATTGCCCGCGCCTTCATCCACGATCCAAAACTGATTCTGATGGACGAACCGTTCGGCGCACTTGACGCGCTGACCCGCGAACAGATGAACCTCGAAATGCTGCGGATCTGGCGCGAAAGCGGCAAGACCATCCTGTTCGTGACGCACTCGATCCAGGAAGCGGTGTTCCTCGCCTCGCATTGCGCGGTGCTCACCGCCGGCCCGGCCCGCATGGCGGAGTACTTTCCGATCGATCTGCCGTTCCCGCGGGACTTGCCGATCAAGACTACCGATGAATTCGGCACCTATGCGCGGCGGATCTATGCCAAGCTGGGATTGAGCCCAAGCACCTAGAATGGTCCCTACTTAGCGACCTTGGTGGCGTCCATCTTCACCAAAGGATCAAGCATCCTGCTGGTAAACGCGCTTTCGACAGCGAACGGCTTTTCGATGCCGAGATAGGTCTGGACCAATTCATAATCCTTGCGCATCCGGCCTTCGTCGATCCAGCCCAATGCTTTGGTCGTGGTGAATTCATCCGCCATCAGATATTTGATGCGGCCCCACTGCATCAGTTGTTCCTCGCGGTCGAGACCGGTGACCTGGTCGAGCAGCGCCTTCAGGCATGGATCGAATTCCGCGACGCAGGCCGCGTAAGCCTTCTGCGTGATACGAACGAAATCTTCTGACAGCTTGGGGTTCTTCTCAAGAAAAGCACCGTTGACGATCAGCGAATTGCCGTAGGGATTGAGGCCGATGTCTTTCCAGTTCAAAGACCCGAGGTCGCCGCCGAATTCCTTCAGCTTGATATCGTGGGAATTGTAGAAATCGCTGATGATCTCGACCGTCTTGCTCTTCAACGCCGCGGATTTCGCGGTCGGACCGACATTGACGAAAGCGACGGATTCTGGCGCGAGGCCCACCGCCTTGGCGAACGCCGGCCACATCACGCGCGAGGCATCACCTGGAGGGTTGCCGATCTTGCGGCCGGCAAAATCCTTTGGGCCGCTGATATCCGAGCTCTTGAGCCAGTAGAAGGTCTGGCCTGTGTTGGCATAGATGCTCATCAGCGCCACCGCGTCGGCACCCTTGCTCCGCGCGACCAGCATGGTCGCGAGATCGGAAATGCCGAACGGCGCGCCGCCGGAGCCGACCTTGAGCGACGAAACGCCCGATCCCTTGCCGACCTCGATGCTTAGATCGATCCCGGCCTTTTCGTACCAACCCTGCGATTTCGCGTAATAAAACGGCGAGTGATCCGCGGCCGGGGTCCAGTTCAGGATGAGGCTTACGCTCTGCCCGGCCATGGCCGGTGCGGTTGGCGCGGCAAGTGCGAACAGCAGCCCGGCAATCTTGCACCTTTTCAAAGCCCCTCTCCTCTCGCGAACCGTCCGGAGCTATTCATACGCTACGGGTCCGGTATCGCGATAGGCCCAGCAGCTCTCCTTCGGCAGCGAAACCTGGGTCTCGATGCCGACCTGATGCCGGGCGGCGGTGCCGAGTTCAACCACCTCCAGCCGCTTGCCGAACAGCTCGATACCGTAGGCCGTCTGCGTGCCCTGATAGCGGCGGTCGAGGACGCGGGCCGGAAAAATGTTGGCGCCATTATGCTGGCCGATGCTGATATTCTCCGGCCGCAGCGCGATACGAACCTTCTCGTCAGGCCCGAGCGAGTGCAGCAGGGCCACTTCCCCGCGTTGTCCTTCCCCGAAATCGACCGTGCCGAACTGGCCGTTGCGCGACACCAGCGTGCCCGCCAGCTCGTTGGTGGCGCCGGTGAAATTGGCGACAAAGAGATCCGCCGGACGGTTGTAGATCGCGTCGGGCGTATCCATCTGCAGCAGCTTGCCGTCCCGCATCACGCCAATGCGGTCGCCGAGTACGACGGCTTCCGCCTGGTCATGGGTGACATAGAGCGCGGTCATCCCGGTCTGCTTGAGGATGACGCGGAGATCGTCGCGCAGCCGCAGGCGCAGCTTGGCGTCGAGATTCGACAGCGGCTCGTCGAGCAGCAGCAATTGCGGCCGGTAGACAAGACTGCGCGCCAGCGCCACGCGCTGCATCTGGCCGCCCGACAATGCAACCACCGGCCGTTCGGCATATTCCGACAGGCCGACCAGTTCGAGCGCTTCGTCGACCTTGCCGCGGGCGTCGCTACGCGACAATTTTCGGTGCTTGAGCGGATAGACCACGTTCTGCCGCACCGTCATGTGCGGCCACACCGCATAGGACTGAAACACCATCCCGAGGTTGCGCGCGCGGGGCGGCACCAGGATCCCGCGCTCGGGGGACGAAACCACCCTGCCGGCAATGCTGATCTCGCCCGCGGTCGGATGCTCCAGCCCCGCGACGCAGCGCAGCGTCGTGGTCTTGCCGCAGCCGGAGGGGCCGAGCAGCACCACGATCTCGCCGGCCGGCACGTTGAAGCTGACGCCGTCGATCGCCGGCCGGCCGATCGCAAACTGCTTGCGCAGGTCGGTGACTTCGAGGGTTGCCGTCATGAACGGTCCTTCTTCACGGGCGCATCGCTCACTGCCGGTAGCCGAAGGTCTTGTCCCACTCCGCCACCCAGGTTGCCTGCAGCTTCACGTAATCTTCGAACTTGGGGTACCAGACCTTGACGACCTTCGGGTCGAAGCCTTCCGGATAGGCCGGCGGCTCCTTCAAGGAAGTGAGATTTCCGAGCTCCTTGATCATGAAGGTCTGCCCTTCCTTCGACAGACACCAGTTCAGGAACAGTTTTGCGGCATTCGGATGCGCGGCGGTTTTCGGGATCCCGCTGGCATAGGGATTGACCGGCGCCCCCTCCGGCGGGAAGAAAATGCTGACCGGCGCACCGTCCTTGTGCTTCTGATAGCTGACATTATAGAGC
>CADEDX010000009.1:0-9654 GCA_902826195.1 uncultured Bradyrhizobium sp.
ATTCTGCATAGACCGCCTGGTCCGGATAGAAGCCCGGTTTACCAGATCGGAACTCGCCCAGGCCTTGCATGCGATCTCTTTGAAAAGTTCTTAGTTGCAGGGAGTAATTTATTGCCAGATAGGCGTCCAATTCAGCAAGTTAATTGCGTTACCTGGCGTTAACGAAGTGAATCGAACCATTTTGCAGAATCGAACGACAGCTATTCCGAGTTGTCGATTGTGCTGTAGGTCATATTGACTATGTGTCTGCGGTGCGCAAATGGCGCGCCAAATCGCCAGTGATTTCGCCGATTCTTGGCGCATCGACGCTGGAAAACCGAAACGTTCTACATCGAGACGTCAGGAAAAACGAAAACCCATGAGCGCATTCTATCGAGAGAAAGTTCTTTCTGTCCGCCACTGGACCGATACGCTTTTCAGCTTCCGTGCCACCCGCGATTCCGGTTTCCGCTTCCAGAATGGTCAGTTTGCGATGATCGGCCTCGAGGTCGAGGGTCGTCCGCTGCTGCGCGCTTACAGCATGGCGAGCGCCAATTACGAGGAAGAGCTCGAGTTCTTCTCCATCAAGGTCGCGGACGGTCCGCTGACCTCGAAGCTGCAGAAGATCCGCGAGGGCGACGAAATTCTGGTCGGCCGCAAGGCTACCGGTACGCTAATCACCGACAACCTGATTCCAGGCCAGCGCCTGCTGCTGCTGTCGACCGGCACGGGTCTGGCGCCGTTCGCGAGCCTGATCAAGGACCCCGACGTCTACGAGCGTTTCGAGACCATCGTGCTGGTTCATGGCTGCCGCCAGGTTTCCGAACTCGCTTATGGCGAAGAACTCGTCGCCAAGCTGCGCGACGATGAATTGTTCGGACCGCTGCTGTCGGAGAAGCTGCTGTATTACCCGACCGTTACCCGCGAGCCGTTCCGTAACCGCGGCCGCATCACCGACCTGATCTCGTCCGAGCAGTTGTTCAACGACATCCACCAGGGTCCGCTCAACATTGAGACCGACCGCGTCATGATGTGCGGCAGCCCAGGGATGCTGGAAGAGCTGAAGGCGATGTTCGAATCCGGCGGCTTCATCGAAGGCAGCGGTAACACGCCCGGCCATTTCGTGATCGAGAAGGCGTTCGTCGAGCGTTAAGACAGTCGCAGCTTGCGTCGATATCGTCCCGCCGGGACTCATACTCCGCGGCGTTAGTTGTGTTACGAGACGTCTACCATTCGTGCTTACGTCACAGAGCACGGCGCAGGGGCCCGGCTCAAGGCCGGGACGAGGTGGGAAGAGATCGTCGTTCGTGGCCCCAAAGCCCGCCCCGTTCCACCACTGCCATAACCACTCCGAACGCCGCGCACCGCCGGTCATATTGATCGCGCCGTTCTCTTAGCCGGCGCCTGGCTGGCTCATCATGGCCTGCAGCGGATACCGCACGAGATGCGGCTGCACAGCCGCCGGCGGCGGGGCCAGGACACGCTACGCTGCACTGCAATAGATGCCGGGCTCGACCGGCATAGTCAGGGGCAATTATTTTTCAAGCCGCCGTCACTTCCGTGAGCATCGCTGCGTATATCGTGTAGCGCATGTTCCACCGCCTGGACTAAGCTGACGCCCGGCACGAGCAATTTGGCTGAGGAATTTCATGGAAACGATACTGCTGCCTTTCTCGCCACGCTACATCGTGCTGACGATCTGCGCCGTCGTCACCGCCCTGCTGGTCGGCATCGGGATTTTCGACCATAACCTGAAGGTCTGGGAAATCCTGCTGGTCCCGATCGTGATCTTCGGCGCGCTGACGCTGCTCGGCGTTCGCGACCTCCTGCAGAAGAACCACGCCGTCCTGCGCAACTATCCGATATCAGCACATATCCGCTTTCTGCTCGAGGAAATCCGCCCGGAGATGCGGCAGTACTTCTTCGAGAGCGAGAAGGACGGCATGCCGTTCTCCCGCGATACCCGCGCGCTGGTGTATCAGCGCGCCAAGATGCAGCTCGACAAACGGCCGTTCGGCACCCAGGAGGACGTCTATCGCGAGGGTTACGAATGGATGCATCATTCGGTGGCGCCGAAAGCGCTCAACAGCGCCGAGTTCCGCGTGACCATCGGCGGACCGGAATGCGCCAAGCCGTATTCGGCATCGGTCTTCAATATCTCGGCGATGAGCTTCGGTGCGCTCAGTCCCCAAGCGGTGCGGGCGCTGAACAGCGGCGCTAAGAAGGGCGGCTTCGCACATGACACCGGCGAGGGAGGGTTCAGTCCTTATCATCGCGAAAATGCTGGCGACATCATCTGGGAGATCGGCTCCGGCTATTTCGGCTGCCGCAACCGTGATGGTTCGTTCAATCCGGAGGAGTTCGCCCGCGTCGCTGCCGACGACCAGATCAAGATGGTCGAACTCAAGGTCAGCCAGGGCGCCAAGCCCGGACATGGCGGCGTGCTGCCGGCCGCCAAGGTGTCCGAGGAGATTTCCAAAATCCGCGGCGTCGCGATGGGCGAGGATTGCATTTCGCCGGCCTCCCACCGCGCATTTTCGACGCCGCTGCAGATGATGGCGTTCGTCGGCGAGATGCGCCGGCTGTCGGGCGGCAAGCCGGCCGGCTTCAAGATGTGCATAGGCCATCCCTGGGAGTTTCTGGCGATCTGCAAGGCGATGCTGGAGAGCGGCATCTACCCGGACTTCATCGTCGTCGACGGCAATGAAGGCGGCACCGGCGCGGCGCCGCTGGAGTTCATGGATCATCTGGGCATGCCGATGCGCGAGGGCGTCAATTTCGTCCACAACGCGCTGATTGGCATCAACGCGCGCGACCGCATCAGAATCGGCGCGTCCGGCAAGGTCGCGACCGCTTTCGACATGGCGCGCGCCATGGCGATCGGCGCCGACTGGTGCAATTCCGCGCGCGGATTCATGTTCGCGCTGGGCTGCATCCAGTCGCTGAGCTGCCACACCGATCGCTGTCCGACCGGCGTGACCACGCAGGATCCGACCCGCGCCCGGGCGCTGGTGGTGCCGCTCAAGACCGAGCGGGTGTATATGTACCACCATGCCACGCTGCACGCGCTGTCTGAACTGCTCGCCGCCGCCGGCCTCGATCATCCGCAGCAGCTGCGGCCGATCCACTTCTCGAAGCGAACCTCGAGCACCGAGGTGATGTCGTTCGCAAAGCTCTACCCCTCGCTCCGGCCGGGCGAATTGATCGAAGGGACGGAGGACCCGCGTTTCCGTGACGCTTGGGCGATGGCGCGTGCGGATTCGTTCCAGCCGGCAGGATGAAAATTGCGGCGGAATTCCACGCTCTGTCGAGCCTTGATGGAATGGCTTTTCTGGTAAGGTTCTCCGGCGCATCGGAATGGAACCCTCAAGAAAGCGATAATGCTCTACTTTGAACTCGGGATCGTCACGATCCTGATCGTCACCAATGGCCTGCTCTCCATGTCGGAGTTGGCCATCGTGTCGGCGCGGCCTGCCCGCCTTGCGGCGCTGGCTGAAAGAAGCGTCAAGGGATCCCGCCGCGCGCTGGCGTTGGCATCCGATCCTGGAAAATTCCTCTCGACGGTGCAGATCGGCATCACGCTGATCGGCGTGCTGTCGGGGGCATTTTCCGGCGCCACCCTCGGCCTGCGGCTGACCAATTTTCTGGTCGGTGCGGGGTTGTCACAGGGCGTGGCGGACGCCGTCGGCGTGGGCGTCGTGGTCACCGGGATTACGTACGCCTCGCTGATCATTGGCGAACTGGTCCCTAAGCAGATCGCTTTGCGCGACCCGGAGCTGGTGGCGGTGCGGGTGGCGCCTTACATGACGTTGCTTGCAACGATCTCATTGCCCGCTGTCTGGCTGCTCGACCGCTCCGGCAAGGCAATCCTGTGGTTGCTGGGCCAGCGCGGCGAAGTCGGCGAGAAAGTCAGCGAGGATGAAATTCGTACCCTCGTCGTCGAAGCCGAAAATGCCGGCGTACTCGAGCCCGGCGAAAAGGAAATGATCGCAGGCGTCATGCGCCTCGGCGATCTTCCCGTCGGCGCCGTCATGACGCCGCGCCGTGAGGTCAGCATGATCAACCTGACCGACGACCTGCAAGCCATCCGCGCCGCGCTGATTGCCAGCAGTCATTCCCGCTTTGTGGTCTTCGATCAGGCGGCCGATGCCGCGGTCGGGATCGTCAACGCCAAGGACATGCTCGACTGCTATTTGTCGGATCAGACGCCTGATGTCGGCAAGCTGGTACGCACGGCGCCGATCATCCCGGAGTTTCTCGACGCAAGAGACGTCGTTGCCGTCCTGCGCGATTCCGCGGTCCATATGGGGCTGGTCCATGACGAATATGGCGCGTTCCAGGGCGTGGTCACCAGCGCAGACATTCTGGAATCGATCGTCGGTGGTTTTCACACCGACGAGGGGCCGCCGGAAGCGGCTGCCGTCAAACGCGATGACGGTTCGTATTTGATCTCGGGCTGGATGCCGGCCGTCGAATTTGCGTCGCTGCTCCGGTTCGAGTTGCCGGTGCCCCGTCACTACCAGACCTTCGCGGGCTTTCTGCTCAGCCGCTTCGGGCGGATCCCCGGTGTCGGCGATCGGATCGAGGCCGAGGGTTGGCGCTTTGAGGTCCTCGATCTCGATGGTCGACGGATTGACAAGGTGCTGGCCTCGAAAATCAGCGACGCTTCGATCCAGGCCGGGGCGTGAGGCCGAAAGCAGATTGCGGCAATTGTAGGAAGTTTTGCGCGGTTCACGCATCCGCGATGGTTCGGCGGTTGTAGGATACAGCTCAATTCTCTATACATGCAGGCATGAACGCCCTCCCCAGGAAGCCGGGGCTGACCGGATTTCGGTCACGCTGGTTGGCTCTGTTCTGTATCGCGCTAACCTTGTCGTTTGGCGCGAGCGCAGCGGTGTCCGCGAGCGAGAGCGCGCATCACGAGGTCGAGGTCGCGCAAGCGTCCCCGCTCGTTGCGACGATAATCTGCCTGGGTAACGACCGTTCCTGCGGACTTCCCGATCACGACGAGAATCAGGTCATCCCGCATCTTCACACGGTTGATCTCGGATCGATCGGACTGCCGGCCGTGGACGCCCCGGTCACGATCCTTGAACTGCGGGGGGAGAGCGTTCCTCTTCCGGCATTCCTGTCTGTCGACGGGCTGACGCAGCCGACCCCCGAACGTCCCCCAAGAACCACCTGCATCTGAAGCGGCTGGCGCATCTGCGCCTAGCGAATGGATTCGAACGGTGTCCAGGCGCAGCGTCGGCCGTCGGCATACCCGCCGACGCCCGCGCAGCGCGAGCTTTTCTCGCAGGAACAATTTAGATGTCGATACCAAGGATGTTGTCAGCCCTCGGCGTGGGGCTCGGCTTGGCGTGCATACAGCCGGCCTGGGCGGCGCCTGAAAGCCAGCAGGGCCGCGAAGGATTGATCACACTGTCGCCGCCGCAAATCGCTGCCTTGCGCATCGAGGTGGCGCCGGCCGGTCCCGGCATGCTGTCGCGAACCGTGCGCGTCCCAGGCAACGTGATGATGGATCCCGATCGGATCGGTCACGTGCCGGCCAAGGTGATCGGAACGGTGGTCGAGCTGCGCAAGCGACTCGGCGATGTTGTGCAAAAGGGCGAGGTGGTTGCCTACCTGGAAAGCCGCGAGGTCGCCGACGCCAAGAGTGAGTTCCTGACGGCGGGAGCCAATCTCGAACTGCAGACCAACCTGTTCGAGCGCGAGCGGTCGCTGTTTGAAAAGAAAATCTCCGCCGAGCAGCAATTCCTCCGGGCGGAGAACGCATTCGCCCTTTCGAAGTTACGGCACGATCTGGCACGCCAGAAACTCTCCGCGCTGGATGTCGACGAGGCCGAAATCGCAGCGCTTCCAAAACAACCGGTCACAAACCTGCGGCGCTATGCGCTGCGCTCCCCGATCGCTGGCCGGGTGATCGACCGGCGGGTCGATCTCGGCGCACCGGTCGGCGGCGACCAGCAGGAGAAGGAGATCTATGTCGTCGCCGATCTGTCGTCGGTCTGGGTCGAACTCGTCGCCTCGGCCGGGGACCTCGCGCTCATGAAGGAGGGCGACGACATTTCAATCGAGGACTCGGCACGCGCAAAGGCTAGTGGAAAGACCATCTTCATCAGCCCGATGGTGAGCAAGGAGACACGGACGACGCGGGTGATCGTTTCGCTCGACAACGCGGACGGCCGTTGGCGTCCGGGATCTTTCGTTGGTGCAAGCATTCCTGTCGATCGGCGTCCGGTTGCGATGCTGCTGCCGAGAAGTGCGCTTCAGACGATCGATGGAAAGCTCACGGCGTTCGTACGGGTGCAGGACGGGTTCGAGGCGCGTGCGGTGCAGGCCGGGGCCATGACCGAGGATGCGGTGGAGGTCACCGGCGGCCTGAAGCCCGGCGAGATCGTCGCCGTCCTCAATACGTTTGTCCTGAAGTCCGATCTCGGAAAAGCAAAGGCGGACGAGTGATGATCGAGAAAATCCTCGACCTTTCGGTTCGTAACCGCTGGTTCGTCGTGCTGTTGACCGCCGTCGCCTGCGCCCTTGGCGTCTGGTCGCTCAACAAGCTGCCGATCGATGCCGTGCCTGATGTCACCAACAACCAGGTGCAGATCAATGCCATCGCACCGGCGTTGACGCCGGTCGAGATGGAAAAGCAGATCACGTTCCAGATCGAAAATATCCTGGCCGGCACGCCGACCCTCGAATACACCCGCTCATTCTCCCGCAACGGCTTTGCCCAGGTGACGGCGGTCTTCAGCGACAAGGCCAGCATTTACTTCGCGCGGCAGCAGGTGAATGAGCGTCTGCAGGAGATCCGGCGATCGCTGCCGCCCGAGGCCGAGGTCCGGCTCGGTCCGATCTCGACGGGGCTCGGCGAGGTGTATTGGTGGGCGGTCGAATATCAGAAGCCGCCAAAGGATGCGCCGGTGGCCGATGGCAAGCCGGGCTGGCAAAGCGACGGCAGTTATCTCACGCCGGAAGGCCGCCATCTGCGCGACGATTTCGAGCGCGCGGTGTATCTGCGCACCGTGCAGGACTGGATCATTCGGCCGCAGATGCGGATGGTGCCGGGTATCGCCGGGGCCGACGCCATCGGCGGCTACGTCAAGCAGTATCAGATCGCGCCGGATCCGGCCAAGTCGATCGCCTATGGCATTTCGTTCGCCGACATCGTCAAGGCGGTCGAGGCCAACAACGCCAGCCGCGGCGCGAACTATGTCGAACGCAACGGCGAGAATTATGTCGTGCGGGCTGCCGGCCGCATCGAGGATATTTCCGAGATCGGCGAGATCGTCGTCGCCACCCGCGGCGACACCCCGCTGCGGGTCAAGGATCTGGCCGAAGTATCGATCGGGCGCGAACTGCGGACCGGCAGCGCCAGCCTCGACGGGCACGAGATCGTGCTCGGTACCGCGCTAATGCTGGTCGGCGGCAACAGCCGGACGGTGTCCGCCGCCGCCGCGGCCAGAATTGAAGCGATCAACAAGGCGCTGCCGCCCGGCATCGTCGCCAAGACCGTGCTGAACCGCACGCAACTGGTCGATGCCACCATCACCACGGTGGCGAAGAACCTCTCCGAAGGCGCGCTCCTCGTTGTCATCATCCTGTTCGCCCTGCTCGGAAACTTCCGCGCGGCATTGATCACGGCGCTGGTGATTCCGGCGGCGATGCTGTTGACGGTCACTGGCATGCTGCAGGCCAAAGTCAGCGCAAACCTGATGAGTCTCGGCGCGATCGACTTCGGCCTGATCGTCGACGGCGCCGTCATCATCACCGAGAACTGCCTCCGGTACCTCGCGAACCGGCAGCACGAACTCGGCCGCCCACTCGATCTTACCGAGCGGCTGGAAACTGTGCGGCTCGCCGCCAGGGAGATGGTGGCGCCGTCGGTCTATGGCCAGGCGGTGATCATGCTGGTCTACATCCCGCTGCTGACGTTTTCCGGCGTCGAAGGCAAGATGTTCGAGCCGATGGCGCTGACCGTCATCATCGCCTTGCTCGCCGCGTTCGTGCTGTCGCTGACATTCGTTCCGGCGATGATTGCGATCGCCGTCACCGGGCGTGTGCAGGAAAAGCCGAACCGGCTGGTTCGCGGGCTTGCCGATCTCTACCGGTCGGCGCTGACGCGGTCATTGAAAGTGCCAGGCCTTGCGCCCGGTGTCGGCGCTACGGCCTTTGCGCTGAGCGTCATGGTCTTTCTGTCGCTCGGGCAGGAGTTCAACCCGACTCTCGACGAAAAGAACATCGTGATCGAGGCGCGGCGGATTCCGAGCACCTCGCTGGCCCAATCGCAGGCCATGCAACTTGATCTCGAACGGGCCATTTCGAAGTTTCCCGAAGTAGCGTTCGTGTTCTCCCGCGTCGGCACGCCCGACATCGCCGCGGATCCGATGCCGCCGAACGCGGCGGACGCCTACGTCATCCTGAAGCCGCAGCAGGAATGGCCCGATCCGTCGATGACGAAGGCCGAACTGATCGAGCGAATCGAACCCGAACTGCAGAAACTGGCGGGCACCAGTTCCAGCTTTTCGCAGCCGATCCAGATGCGCTTCAACGAGCTGATCGCCGGTGTTCGCGAGGATGTCGCGGTCAAGATATTCGGTGATGAGTTCGAGCCGATGCTGAAATCCGCCAACGAGGTGGCCAGCATGTTGCGGGGCATCCGCGGCGCCCAGGACGTTAGGGTGGAGCAGGTGACGGGGCTGCCCTTCGTGGAAATTGCCATCGACAAGAATGAGATATCACGGCGGGGCCTGAGCATTGCCGCCGTTCAGGACGTGATCGGTACCGCGATCGGCGGGCGGGAGGCCGGGCTGGTGTTCGAAGGCGACCGCCGGTTTCAGATCGTGGTCCGGCTGCCGGATGCGCTGCGCGCCAATGCCGACGTGATATCAGGCCTTCCGGTGCCGTTGCCGGGCGAGGGCGGGGCGCCGTCGCGCATGACGATACCCCTGCGCGACGTGGCATCGCTGACTTTCACGGAGGGGCCCAACCAGGTCAGCCGCGAAAACGGCAAGCGCCGCGTCGTGGTGACGGCGAACGTGCGCGGTCGCGACATCGGCTCGGTGGTGCGCGAAGCCCAGGAGAAGATTTCGCAAGGCGTGGAGCTTCCTCCCGGATACTGGATTGCCTGGGGAGGGCAGTTCGAGAACCTCACCTCGGCGCGGCAGCGCCTGAACATCGTGGTGCCAGCCTGCTTTGCGATGATCTTCCTGATCCTGTTCGCGGCGCTCGGCTCCGCGCGCGACGCGCTGCTGGTTTTCAGCGCGGTGCCGCTCGCACTGTCGGGAGGTATTATCGCGCTCTGGCTGCGCGGCATGCCGTTCTCGGTCTCGGCGGCGGTCGGCTTCATCGCCCTGTCCGGCGTCGCCGTGCTCAACGGGCTGGTGATGCTGACCTTCATCAAGCAGCTCATCGTTCGCGGGCAGCCTGCGCGGGAGGCGATCATCGAGGGCGCAGTCACACGGCTGAGACCGGTTGCCATGACGGCCCTGGTGGCATCCGTCGGCTTCATCCCGATGGCGCTGGCGACAGGCACGGGCTCGGAAGTTCAAAAGCCGCTCGCGACCGTCGTGATCGGCGGGCTGATTACCGCGACTTTCCTGACCCTGTTCGTGCTGCCTGCGCTTTATTGGTTGGTCGGCGCGGAAGCGAAGGGGACAGGGCCGCGAACGTCAG
>CADEDX010000009.1:9664-15005 GCA_902826195.1 uncultured Bradyrhizobium sp.
AGGATCACCGTTACCGCGCAGCTCGCCGCTAGGCCGGGCCAGAAGCCTGCGCCTGCCCTCAGCATCGCCGGCAATATCAGGAACAGCGGCAGCGACGGCAGCCGTACCAAAACGTCGTTTCCGAGACACCGGCAATGCGCTCAGCATCGCCGGTGTCTCGCCAGAGCCAGAGGAAGCTCAACAGCGAAAGCAGCGGCAGCGAGAGGACAAGCGCGCCGAACGCCGGACTACGCTTGGCGATGTCCGATACCGCCGCGATGATGATGCCGGACAACGCGCACTTGATCACAAAGTAGAGCATGGGGTGCCTCGATCAGGCACTGTAGCCCCTTTCCGACTGGATCGGCGCGGGAACTGGCTTCTTTGATTCATGTCTGCCCGCGGAAAGGACTAAAACTCTCCGTGCAGCCTCCCGGAGAATACATGGACCGGACCGCGGTCCGCATTGTAAGCGGGATTGGTGACGAACTGGTAGTCCGCCGTCACCGTGATCTGCTTGGTGAGCGCATAGGCGTAATAGGTCTCGAGGATGCGCTCCTTGCGGTAATTGAGCTGGCCGTCGCCGATCAGCGGGCCGAGCCCGCCGGCCGCGAGGAAGTCGCGGTGATCGCGCGACAGCGCATTGAACGCACCGGCGATGCCGATGGTGTCATCCGCTCTGCCCCATTTGGTTCCCTTGATGGAGGTGCCGAGCGACAACGAGGCGTCGATGTCGGTGAACGACATGATTTCGGTTTTGCCGTTGTTCCAGCTCCAGCGTCCGAACAGGCCGATATCGTCGGTGACCGACTGTTCGACGTTGAAGACGTAGCCGTATTTGGGGCCGCCCGTACGGGTCAGTGAAATGTCGAGATTGAGCGAGGGATCGTTCAGCGTGTCGCGATAGCTGCCGGAATTGGCGCTGCTCACCCAGCCGATGGTGCGCAGCTTGCCGGGACGGGAAAATATCGAATAGCGCGTCTCCAGTTCAGCGACATACTGGCCACGGCGAAACACCTGCGTGTCGAAATTGTTGGAGTTGGATACCGCGCCTATCAGGAAGTAGCCGCCGCGCAGCGCCCAGTTCTTCTGGTTGAGCTCGGCGGTCACGCCGTAGGTCAGCCCGAGCTTGTCGGCGGCGTAGTCGAACGCGCCGGGGGCCCAGATCGACCAGTTCATGAAGTCACGGCGGGTGTCCTTGGCGTAGGAATTGCCGTCGAAGACGTCGCCGACCGAGAACTTGCCGGCCTGCAGGGTCAGCCGGTTGACGTCGACCTTGCCCGCCAGTTGCTGCTGGCCGCTGGCGAGCTCTTCCTGCTCCCCGCCAAATCCGAAAGTCTGGCGCACATACAGTCGCGAGGTGTTGTAGTGCGGGTAGGGGAAGTTCGACTTCTGCGCCTCGCCGCTGGAAAACCCGGCGAGACCGACGGTGTCGCTCAGGCCAAAACCCTGCAGCAGTTCGGGATTGTAGTAGACCTCGCCGCCTTCCCAGAGCCTTGCGTTCAGGTAAAGGCTGTTGCTCCAGGTGGCTTGCGCCTGCCGGGCCGGCGTCAGGCTGTTGGTGCCGGTATAGGGCGCGCGGAAGGCCGGATAGCCCTGACCAAGATAAGTGGTCTGGCCATGAATTTCCCAGCGGTCGGATTCCGGATCGGTCAGGTCGGTCTTCGGCGTCCGGCTTTTCGATCCCGGCCAATCGATCTTGCGGTTGAGGCCAAGCCGAAGCGACTGGAAGTCGAACGTCGAACTGAGCTGCGTTCCCGAAGGAAAACGAACATCCGCTTTTCCGAACTGGGCATAGAGATATTCGAGCCTCACGCTCCAGTGCGGCGCGAACGCATACTCCAGTCCCGCACCCGCCGCCCATCCTGGTCGGACGTTGATGTGTTTTTCCTCGAAGTCGGCGCCGGCCGGCGTGTTGAGGAAGCGCTCGCCGGTCCAGGCAAATCCGCCGGTGGCGTAAGCCAGCCAGGGCCCGCTGGCGTAGCCGACGCGGCCCCGGACGGTGCCGAAATAATCCCATCGCTCCTCGGCGCTGGAGCGTGGCGTGACGAACTTCGAGACGACATGGTTGGTCGGCAAGTAGTTCGGGAAGGTGAGATCGGCTTCGACGCCGAGCACGATCCCCGGCGACGACTGAAAATTATAACCGGCCTGTACCCCTCCGAGCAGGCCGCTGACCACGCTGCTGGTCGTCGTGAGGGCGGGATCGGAGAATGCCCCACCGGAGGAGCCGCGTCCGTAGCCGGTGTGGCCGCCGATGTAGAAGCCGCTCCAGTCAAATGCCGGATGCACATAGGGCGCCTTGAGCGCCATGTCGGCCGCCATGGCCTGGCCGGCGAGCGTCAGCGCGCCGAAGGCGGCGCCGGCCAGCACGTGCTCCAGGGATCGGCGGTTGCGGTTCACAGGGCGGACATTCCCGATGCGACCCATACGGTCGTTGCCCGCCATCACGGCAGATTCGAGTGCCTGCCGCCAGCCGACAGATGAAGTCATCGCCCTGTTGCCCCCGTCGCCCCCAATGGGATTGCTGTGCTCCGACCTGCCCAAAGTCTGATCGGAGTTCCACGCCGTTCATTCCCGACTCATATTGCAAGTAATTCGCAATAGCAAGAAGGAGCTACTTTCGGTGCGACCACCTGACATCGTTGCATGACGTGGGTGCTACATCGGCCGCGGCTCTTGCGAGGATCGAGTTCGGACAGATCGCTGACGGGTGTTCGGAGACATGGTGGACGCATCGCGATCGGCTGGATGCGGGGTCCGCACACCTTCAAAAAAGTTGACCCGCCCGGGGCGACAACCGGGCGGGTCGGGTTCAGCACGGGAGTGGATGAGGCGCCCGTGCTGGACGCAAATCCACGAGAAGCGTTGTCACGGTTCTGAACCGGGTTGCGTGAAGCGGACGCTTCTCAAACAGCAACCAAGTCAGCCGCAGAAATCAGTAACTGCAGGTCCGGACGCGGCCGATGTAATTGCCAAAGGCGTCGAACTGGCGAACCCAGCCGCAGCGACGATAGCCGTCGTAGTAGTAGCCGGGGCCCGAAGCGGCGATCGCGGTGCCGACGATGGCGGCGCCAACGAGGCCTGCGCCGACTCCCCAGTGCAGCGGCTTGGCCTGCGCCTGGCTGGTGGAAGCGATCGTGCCGGCGACGGCAAGGGTAGCGAGAGCGAGAGCGGCGAACTTGGTCTTGATCGACATCGAAGTCTCCATCCTGTGTTGAGCGGCCATTGTGGTCCGCATGCCCAGTTGGACGGAGCGTGTTGAAAAGCGGTTCGAAATCGGGCCTGGAAATATGGTTTCGTCGATTATTTCCTAGATATTTCAACTATTTAAAGGTGTAGCGCCCGGATTTCATGGTTTACGAAGAAACAATTCCTGATCGAATTTGTCGACGTCGTCGAGCAATTCGCAGAAGGCATGCGCGGCATGGTCGAGCAGTCGCTCACCCTTCTCCGCGGAGGCCTTGGTGGCGTCGCCTACCGCGCCGCTTTCATGCAAGTCCTGCGTCTGCCACGCGAAGGGGACGGGCCGATGCGCCGACAGCCAGCGAAATTTTTTCTCCATGTCGATACTGGTGGGGCGAAAATCGGCGATCGCTTCCTTCCGCACGCTCTGCGGATAGCGCGCCAGCATGATCGACGTCTCGGTCGCGCCGCCATGAATGCCATGCCGCGTCTCTTCTTCGGAAAAGAGTCCGTCCGGTATGCCGAAGCGAAACCAGCTCGTCGTTACGACGAGCATCTGATGATGCGCGCGCAAATCCTGCGCCACCAGCGACATTGCCGCGCTGTTGCCGCCATGGCTGGTGACGATCACCAGCTTGCGTATGCCATGTTGCGCCACGGTCTCGCCGATCGCCGTCCATTCCTTCAAGGCGACATCGGTCGGCAGGGTCTTCGTTCCGGGATAATCGATATGCTCGGTGGAGATGCCGACCGGCTGCACGGGCAGGAAAGTGACGGGGAGCGTGGCAGGCAACAGCTCGCGCACCCGCGCCAGATAGGCCTCACCGATCAGGATGTCGGTCTCCAGCGGCAGATGCGGCCCGTGTTGCTCGCTCGCCGCGAGCGGAAGCACCGCGATCCAGCGCGCGGCATCGGCTTGGGCAATCTCAGGCCAGCGAATTTCAGTCCAGTCGCGGGGCGGAACGGTTGAAGGCATCGAGCGGAGCGTTTCTTTGGACAAATTTGCAGGTTAGGTTGTTAGATAGTCCGGAAACGATATCCGCGCCATGCCCGAAACGCGACCCACATCCATTGCCTCACATCATGGGCCAGAATGATCGAGGGAGTCCAATCATGAACCCGGCCTTTTTGCCGCGAGCATTAATCGCAGGGCTTCTGGCGCTGTCGGCCGCGCTGACGCCCGTGCGCGCGGAAACCCTCGATAAAGTGTCGTTTGGAACCAACTGGCTCGCCGAGGCTGAACATGGCGGCTTCTTCCAGGCGGTTGCCGACGGCACCTACAAGAAATACGGCCTCGACGTCACCATCGTGCCCGGCGGCCCCAACACCAACAACCGCATCCTGCTGACAGCCGGCAAGCTCGACTTCTTCATGAGCGCCAACACGCTGCAATCCTTCGACGCGGTCGCCAACAACGTGCCGCTGGTCGCCGTCGCCGCGATCTTCCAGAAGGACCCGCAGGTCTTGCTGACCCACCCCGAGACCAAGAATGCAAAACTCGAAGATCTCAAGCCGCTGACGCTGCTGGTCTCCAAGGAGGGCGTCACCAGCTATTTTCAGTGGCTGAAATCCGAATTCGGTTTCAGCGAGAACAAGGTGAAACCCTACACCTTCAATCCGCAACCCTTCATCGTGGACAAGAAGAGCGCGATGCAGGGCTACGTCACATCGGAGCCCTATGCGGTCGAGAAGGCGGCCGGCTTCAAGCCCGGCGTTATCCTGCTTGCCGACCACGGCTTCAACGCCTATTCGACGCTGATCGAGACCCGGCGCGAGATCGTCGACAAGAAGCCGGACCTGGTGCAGCGCTTCGTCGATGCCTCCGCGATCGGCTGGTACACCTATCTCTACGGCGACAATTCCGCCGGCAATGCGATGATCAAGCAGATGAACCCGGAGATGACCGACGAACTCTTGCGCTATTCCGTCGTCAAGATGAAGGAACACGGCATCGTCGATTCCGGCGACACCTTGCGCGACGGTATCGGCGCCATGAACGATGCGCGCGTTGCGAGCTTCTTCGATAAGATGGTGCGGGCCGGCGTGGTTCGCCGCGATATCGATTATCGCCAGGCCTATACGCTGCGCTTCGTCAACAAGGGCGTCGGTGTCGACCTGCGGCCGAAGAACTGACGCGAGATGGTCGAACTGGCGTTGTCTGAAATGGATATTGATG
>CADEDX010000009.1:15015-31952 GCA_902826195.1 uncultured Bradyrhizobium sp.
GCCTCGCTGTGTGCCTGCGCGCCGTCACCAAGGCCTATGACAACGGCGTGACCGCGCTCGGGCCGCTCGATCTCGATGTCGCAAAGGGTGAATTCGTTTCGCTGCTCGGCCCCTCCGGCTGCGGAAAATCGACCGCGCTGCGGTTGATCGCGGGCCTCGCCGCACCGAGTTCCGGCGCGGTGAATGTTTCCCATCGCGCCGCGCGGGCGGATGGGCGCCATCCCATCGGTTTCGTGTTTCAGGAACCCACGCTGATGCCTTGGGCGAGCGTGCGCGAGAACGTGCGACTGCCGCTGAAGCTTGCCCACGCGGGGGCCGCCGATGCCAACCGTCGCATTGAGCAGGCGCTGGCCCAGGTCGGACTGTCCGAATTTGCCGATGCCTATCCGCGCGAATTGTCCGGCGGCATGAAGATGCGGGTCTCGTTGGCGCGCGCACTTGTCACCGATCCGGATATTCTGCTGCTCGACGAACCGTTCGCGGCGCTGGACGAGATCACGCGCTTCCGGCTCAACAACGATCTGCTCGACCTGTGGCGCAAGCTGCACAAGACCATCATCTTTGTCACCCATTCGGTATTTGAATCGGTCTACCTGTCGCAGCGCGTGCTGGTCATGACGGCGCGCCCAGGCCGACTCGCCGGCGAATTCTGCATCACCACCGTAGAGCCGCGCGGCGAGGCGTTTCGTACCTCGGCCAAATATGCCGGCTATTGCCGCGAGGTTTCCGACGCGCTCGCGCCGTCCTATGCCGGGCAGCGCTCCGCATGATCTCTTTCCAGACGATCGGCCGCATGCTGATGCCGGTGGCCGTGCTCGCGTCGAGGCTGAGACTTTGGCAGTTGGTGGTGCGCGTCTACGACATCCAGCCTTACGTGCTGACGTGCCGCTACCTCGTGTTTCAGACGCTGGCCGCCGACTGGCCGATGCTGTCGGCATCGCTGGGCGTCACCCTGCTCACCACGCTGGAAGGTTTTAGTGCCGCGGCGGTCGGCGGCGTCGCGCTGGCGCTGTTGTTCAACCAGTCGAAATGGCTGGAATATTCGCTGTTTCCCTATGCGGTGGTGCTGCAGGTGACGCCCGTCATCGCCATCGCGCCGCTATTGCTGATCTATTTGCCGCAGCAGACGGCCGTGATCGTCTGCGCCTGGATCGTGGGATTCTTCCCCGTCCTCTCCAACACCACGCTGGGGCTGAATTCGGTGGATCGTAATCTCGCCGGGCTGTTTCAGCTCTATGGCGCTTCAAGGCTGCAGACGCTGCGGTATCTGAAATTACCGGCGGCGCTGCCCTATATGCTCGGCGGCCTGCGGATCGCGGGTGGGCTGTCGCTGATCGGCGCGGTGGTCGCCGAAATCGCGGCGGGGGCGGCGGGCGCCGGCTCCGGGCTTGCCTTCCGGATCGCCGAGTCCGGCTATCGCCTCAACATCCCCCGGATGTTCGCCGCGTTGCTGTTGCTGTCGGTGGCCGGGATTGTCATCTATGGGCTGCTGGCGCTAGTTTCGCATCTGGTATTACGGCGCTGGCATGAGAGCGCGCTTGGAAAGGAAAATTGATGGCTGCCGCGAACACTTCGTCCGAAAAGATCGATCTGTTGGTTTACGGACCGATCCGGCCGATCCTCGAAAACGGCTTCCCGGACCAGTTCGTCCTGCACAAGGCGGAGAGCCGCGCCGACCTCGAACGGTTGACGCCCGACGTGCTGGCGAAAACCCGCGGCATGGCCGTCACCTATCATACGGTGCCGGCCGACGGGAAATCGCTGTCGCATTTTCCGAAACTCGAGATCGTCGCGAGTTTCGGCGTCGGCTACGACCATGTCGATTCCGCCTATGCGCGCGAGCACAATATCGTCGTCACCAACACGCCCGACGTGCTGACCGAGGAGGTCGCCGACGTCGCGATGGGCTTGCTGATTTCGACCCTGCGCGAGTTCGTCAAGGCCGACCGCTATCTGCGCTCCGGCCTGTGGCAGGCGCAAAACTATCCGCTGAGCGCCGGCTCGCTGCGCGACCGCAAGGTCGGCATCATCGGCATGGGCCGCATCGGACAGGCGATCGGCCGCCGGCTTGAAGCCTCGCTCGTGCCTGTCTCGTACCATTCACGCAACAAGTCGTCGGCCGTCTCCTACAAGCACTATCCCGACCTGATGGAAATGGCGAAGGATGTTGACACGCTGATCGTGATCGTGCCCGGCGGCGCCGCCACCGCCAAGATGATCAATGCCGACGTGCTGAAGGCATTGGGTCCGCGCGGCGTCCTGATCAACGTTGCCCGCGGCTCGGTGGTCGACGAGCCGGCGCTGGTCGCGGCGCTGAAGTCCGGCACTATCCTCGCGGCCGGGCTGGATGTTTTTGCCAACGAGCCGAACGTGCCGGACGAACTGAAGACCATGCAAAATGTCGTGCTGCTGCCACATATTGGCTCAGCTTCGGTTGTAACGCGCAACGCCATGGATCAGCTTGTTGTCGACAATCTGAAAAACTGGTTTGCCGGCAAGGCACCGCTGACGCCCGTGCCGGAAACCCCGGTGAAGGGGCGCTGACGCCAATGTCTCTTGCGCGTTCGGGCATCGCGGTGGCGGCAGCGCTGACGACGCTGCTCGCGCTCGCTCCGCGGGTCGCGGCGCAGGACGCCTCGACCCTGAAGAAGGACATGATCGGGCAGTGGGAGCTGGCCACCACCGAGCGCAGCAAGACCTGCGTCGTCACGCTGAAGGGCGATGCAACGCCGCAGGGGCTCAAGCTCGAGCTTGAGCCCGGCTGCGCCGCGGCGCTACCCTTTACCAAGGAAATTACGGCCTGGAATGTCAGGGGACTGGATATCGTGCGTCTGCAGGACGCCGCGGGCCAGCCGGTGATCGACTTCACCGAAGTCGAGAGCGGTATCTTCGAAGGCCTGCGGACCGGGGAGGGTGTCTACATCCTGCAAAACCTCGCCGCCGCCCGCTCGCTCGCCAAATCGATGGACCAGATGATCGGCGACTGGTCGATGGTCCGCGGCAACGGCCAGACGATCTGCGGCCTGACGCTGACGAATACCGAAGCGACCGGCGACAATTTCCAGGTGTTTTTGAAACCGAAATGCGATCCCGCGGTCGCGGCCTTTGCGCCGAACCAGTGGCGGCTCGATCACGGCCGGATGCTGCTGCTGTCGGCCAAGGGTGACACCTGGCAGTTCGAGGCCGACGACAATGCGCAGTGGCGGCGGGTGCCCGACACCGCCGATCCCCTCATCATGATGCGGGGCCAGTAGAAAGACTGGGCTCTTGATGGAGCCCCAGGCGCGAGCGAGCGGCCAATCGGGCTGCAACCGGTTGCGCCTCGTGGCGCATGTTGATCCAGGTCAACGCCATATCTGGTGTTGCGACGCAAGATGGTTCTCAGCCTTCAAGTCGATTTCACCCAAGGACGAGACATGAACCATCACCACCGCAAGGTCCTGCACGCGCTGTTCGCCCATCCCATCAGCGCCAATACCGACTTCAAGCAGGTCATTCACGTGCTGGAGGAACTCGGCGCCGAAATCGACAACAAGTCCGGCAACCGGATCGGCGTCAAGCTGAACGGAAATGCCGTCGCATTGGTGCATGCGCATCATGACCTGCCGAAAGAGGAAGTGATGCAGGTGCGCAAGTTCCTGGAGAGCTGCGGCGTCACGCCGGAACAATATCCGCTGTGAGCTGATTTAGCGGTCAGGCGGCTTGTCGGGGCCTCAGGCCCCGCGGGCGCGTCGTGCGACCAATCGGAAATATTTTTAAGGCGCCTGTCGATCCAGCGTCCTCCCGTTCGTCGTCTCCCGTAGCGAGCCAGTTTTGCCGGCGATCGCCGCCGCAACTCGCCTCAACGGGAGTTTTGTTATGCGCTTCATGTACATCGTTACCTCGTCCCAGCCCATGCGCGGTCCGACGCCAGCGCTGATGGAGGCGATGGGCAGGCTGGCCGACCGGGAAATCAAGGCCGGCCGCATGATCGACAGCGGCGGGCTGATGCCGGTCTCGGCGGGAGCGCAGGTGCGCATCACCGACGGCAGGCTCAGCGTGGTCGACGGCCCGTTCGTCGAGACCAAGGAGATGATCGGCGGCTACGCGATCTTCGAGCTGCGCGACAAGGAAGAGGCAGTCGCGGCGGCGCGGGAATTCATGCAGCTGCACCTCGATCACATGCCGGGCTGGGACGGCACCTGCGAGGTCCGCGCCTTCGCGACGCCGGGCGTCGATGGCGCCTGCGAGGTCGACGTGCGCGCGCATGCCTGATGCGGGCTCTGCGTAACCGCGGTCGGCGGCAATGACGGCCGCCGACATCCATCGCACCATCCTGGCGGTCTGGCGCATCGAGCAACCGCGCCTGATCACGGGCCTATCCAGGATGCTGCGCGATGTGACGCTCGCCGAAGACCTGACGCAGGAAGCGCTGGTGGCGGCATTGGAGCATTGGCCCGTCACCGGTGTTCCGGAAAAGCCGGGCGCATGGCTGATGGCATTAGCCAAACGCCGCGCGCTGGATGATCTGCGCCGCCGCACCATGCTCGCGAGCAAGCACGCGATGCTGATCCGCGACCTGGAGCAGGAGCAGCAGGCGATGCCCGATTTCGACGCGGCGCTCGACGACGACATCGGCGACGAGTTGCTGCGGCTGATCTTCACCGCCTGCCACCCGAAACTGACGCGCGAGGCGCGCGCCGCATTGGCGCTGCGGATGATCTGCGGCCTGACCACGGAAGAAATCGCGCGCGCCTTCCTGCAACCGGAGGCGACCGTCGCCCAGCGCATCGTGCGCGCCAAGCGGACATTATCGGACTCCGGGCTTGCCTACGAAACGCCGCGTGGCAAAGAACTTTCGGAACGGCTCGCCTCTGTGCTGGAAGTCGTCTACCTCATCTTCAACGAGGGCTACACGGCCGCAAGCGGCGATGAATGGCTGCGGCCGCAGCTCTGCAACGACGCGCTGCGCATGGGCCGCGTGCTGACGCAGCTCGCGCCGCAGGAGCCCCAAGCCCACGGCCTGCTCGCGCTGATGGAGCTGAACGCCTCGCGCATCGCCGCGCGTACCGATGCGGCCGGCGATCCCATCCTGCTGATGGACCAGAACCGGAGGCTGTGGGACAGACTGCAGATTCGCCGCGGATTATCGGCGCTGGCGCGGGCTTACGAACTCGGCGGCAGAAACGGCTTCTACGGACTGCAGGCGGCGATCGTCGCCTGTCACGCCAGGGCCGCCGCGCCTGATGACACGGACTGGCCGCGCATCGCAATGCTCTATGGCGAACTCGCAAGCCTGGTGCGCTCGCCGGTCATCGAACTCAACCGCGCGGTAGCCATCGGTATGGCCGAGGGCCCGGCGGCCGCGCTCGCGATCGTGGAAGCACTGGCAGGCGAGCCTGCGCTAAGGAACTACCATCTGCTCGAAAGCGTGCGCGGCGATCTGCTTTGCAAGCTCGGCCGCATTGCGGAAGCGTGCGTCGCATTTGAGGCCGCCGCACGATTAGCCGGCAATCGGCGCGAGCATGATCTACTACAACGGAGGATTGTTGAAGCGACCAGACGCAGCTGGATCGCGTGTTGAATTCTGAATGAGTGGTACACTTCGCGCAAGCCACGATTGTCAAATTCGCTGCAAGAAGCCCCTTTCTTGCGCCTCGTAGAACTACCGATTCTCGCGTGCTCATTTCGAAAATAGTGATTAACCGTTGGCGATTATCGTAACGCCAACATTTGCGGAATTGCGTATCGCCCTCGTGCCGTATTTTCAAGCGGCTATCGGCCACCATTCGAGGATGCTGTATGTCGGGATTTTTTCCTCGTCGATCAACCATGCTTGCGACAGCCGTTGCTGCGGCCGGCTTTGGCGCGATCGGCTTTGCCAGTATCGGCCTCGGCGCGGTCGTCGTCGGCGAAACCCGGCGCATCGATCTCGGTGCCAAGGCTGCGCCCGGAATCGATGCGGTGAAGGCGCAGTACAAGCGGCCGGCAACGATCCCGTTCCCGAAGGAGAATCCCTACACGCCGGAAAAGGCAGCGCTCGGCAAAAAGCTCTATTTCGATACGCGGCTCTCGGTTTCCATGGCGCAGTCCTGCGCGAGTTGTCACAGTCCAGGCCTCGGCTGGGGCGACGGTCTGGCTGTAGGCGTCGGCCACGGCATGGCGAAACTCGGCCGGCACTCGCCTACCATCGTCAATGCCGCTTGGGGCGCCATCTTCATGTGGGACGGCCGGTTGGCGACGCTCGAAGAGCAGGCGCTGGGTCCGATCCAGGCCGCCGGCGAGATGAACATGCCGCTCGAGCAATTGATGGAACGGCTGGTCTCCATCGGCGAATACAAGCCGCTGTTCAACGCCGCCTTTCCCGACGAAGGCATGAGCATCAAGACGCTCGCCAAGGCCATTGCGACCTATGAACGGACGGTGGTCTCCGAGCGCGCGCCGTTCGATGCGTGGATCGAGGGAAATGAGAAGGCGATTTCCGAGGAAGCCAAGCGCGGCTTCGCCGTCTTCAACGGCAAGGCGCTCTGTTCCGCCTGCCATGAGGGCTGGAACTTCACCAATGACGGCTTTCAGGACATCGGACTGCCGAGCAAGGATGTCGGCCGCGGAGAGTTCGTGCCGGGCGTGGTCAAGATGCAGCACGCTTTCAAGACGCCCGGCTTGCGTGAAATCGCGCGCCGAAGCCCCTTCATGCATGACGGATCGCTCGCCACGCTTGAAGCGGTGGTTGAACATTACGATCGCGGCGGCGTCGACCGACCGAGCCGTTCCGACCTGATGAAGCCGCTTGGCCTCACGGCCCAGGAAAAATCCGATCTGGTGGCATTCATGAAGACGCTCACCAGTAACCTCAGTCCGACCGCGGTGCCGGTCCTGCCGCGCTGATCCAGTCTTACCGATCGAAGGATATCCCCATGCACAAGACGGTTCTGTTTGCTCTCGTCATCCTCTCCGGTCTGTCGGCTGGCGCGCTCGCTGCCAACCAGGTGATCCATCAGCAGGGCCGGGTGTTCTCTTCCGAGAGCGTCACCATCAAAAAGGGCGAAGCACTTACCTTCGTGAATGACGACAGCATTCCCCACAACCTCATGTCGGCCACCAAGGGCAGCGAATTCAATCTCGGCTCGCAGGCGCCCGGCATGTCGACGGATGTGACCTTCAAGGAGACGGGCGACGTTCAGGTCATCTGCGCGATCCATCCCCGGATGAAGATGATGGTGAAGGTTACCGATTAGTCGCGCCAGACGGCGTTGCCGGAGATTTTCGATGTCGATTCGCTACAAGATTTTCGGCGCCTTCAGTGTTGTCATCCTGCTCGCTTGCGGGCTCGCGTTCTACGGTATTCGAGGTATCTCTACCGCAGGCGATCAGGTGGTGCGTCTCTATGACGGTCCCTTGATGGGAATCAACCACGCGCGCTCGGCGCATGCCGGGCTGAACGAAGCGCGTCTCATCATGCAGCGCAGCTTGACCGACGGGCCGACAAGCGAAGCCGTTGCCCGGTTCGAAAAGCTGGTTCGCAACGTTTTCGAAGATCTCAGCGTGGTCCGGGACCGGGTACCGAGTACAAGCGTCAAGACGGCGCGGGAGAAGGCTGAAGCCGGCCTCCGCGGCTGGTCAGGTGCGGGGCTCAAGATCCTAAAGCCGGCGCCGGGCGGCCTGACCGAGATCCCCACGACTTTCTCGCTGACGCAGCAGGGCGACGAGGCCGCCGCGGCGCTCGACGATCTCGTGGAACTGGTGGCGGCCTATGGCTTCGACTACCGGACCGAGGCGGAAGCGTCAGTCGCCGCCGCGCGCACCGCTATGCTCGGGATCGCCATCGGTACCGCGCTCGTCGGATTCATTATCGCAATGGCCTTCGCCTATTCGCTCAGCAAGCCGATCTCGGCTGCGGTACGCATTGCGGAACGCGTGGCGGCCGGCAATTTTGCCGATGACATCGCGGTCCAGCGGCGTGACGAGCTTGGCCGCCTGCTTAAATCGCTTGCTGTCATGCAGGCTAGCTTAAAGGCCCGCTCCGATCAGGATCTCGCTCTGATGTCCTCAAAGGACGAGACCCATGCGCAGCAGGTCAGCCGGCGGCAGCGCATCGAGGCCGAGATAGAAGCCTTCCGGTCCACTTTCACGGCCGCGCTGGCCAACACTGACCGGATGACCGGCGAATTGACGAACACCGCGCAGACGCTTTCCTCGATCGCGCACGCCGCCGGCAAGCAATCGGTCGAGACGGCGTCCACCGCTGGCCAGACCTCGGCCAACGTTCAGACCGTGGCCACCGCCGCCAGCCAGCTCGGAGATTCCGTGCAGGCGATCAAGACGCAGGTCAATGACGCCTCCACGATCGTGCAGCGCGCCTCCGGCATGGCCGGAACGGCCAACGACACGATTCGGGCCCTCGCCAGCTCGACGCAGCAGATCGACGAGGTCGTCGGTTTTATCCGCAACATTGCCGGCCAGACCAATCTGCTGGCGCTCAACGCCACGATCGAGGCCGCGCGCGCCGGTGAGGCCGGTCGCGGATTTGCCGTGGTCGCGTCTGAAGTCAAGGCGCTCGCTACTCAGACCGCCAAGGCGACCGAGGACATTTCCTCCCAGATTGCGGAGGTGCAATCGGCGACGAAGCAGGCGGTGGACAATGTCGGCGCCATTGCTTCGATCATGGATGAGATCGATCGCTTCACCGCGGCCATTGCCGACGCCGTCAGTCGGCAGAATACCGCGGCGAACGAAATATCGCGCAGTATCGGGCAGGCCGCCGCCGGAACAGAAAGCGTCGCCCGGAGCATTGCCGGAACGGCCACCGCAACCGAGAACACCAACCGGTCCGCCGACCTCGTGCTGTCGACCGCGCGCGACCTGTCGGATCAGGCTGCCGATCTGCGCGCATCGGTAGACCGCTTCCTCTCGAACGTGGCGGCCTGAGCCGCCGCCGTCCTGTCGTCCTCGTGAACTCAGATGCCGGGGGAGGGGTAGTTCTGGCTGGCATCGGGCCAAACACGCCGTGCCGGCGCACTTCTGCAACTCTAAAGTGAGGGCGCATCCAGCGAAAAGGCGCCGCACGGGAGCGCAGCGCCTTCGTGTCGTTTCAGATCGACGCGCGATCAGGCCTTCACGGCCGTGAAGGCATAGCCGTTGCCGTCCTTCGACAGCGTACCGACATTCGGGAAGCCGAAGTGATAGCCGGCGATCATGCCCTTCTCGGCGATGACGCGATCGAAGAACGCGCGGCGCGTGGCCTCCGCCTTCGGCCCGTCGGCATCGAAGCCGGAGAACCAGCCGGGATTTTTGACGAACAGCTGGTAGATGCCGGTGACGTCGCTCTGGATGAACAATTGCTGGCCGCCTGAGGCGACGAGGAAAGACATGTGTCCGACCGTATGGCCCGGCGTGGCGATCGCCTTCACGCCCGGCGCTATGTCGGCGCCGTCACCATACTGCTTGATGTTCTTCCAGGTCGGGAAGGTCGACTGGATACGCTTGATGAAGGGCCGGTTGGCTTCCGGCACTTTCTCAACCAGCGCCGGATCGGTCGCGAACTTGAACTCCACCTCGGGCATCATGATTTCCGCGTTCGGGAATACCTGTTCGTTGGTCTCCTTCACCCACAGACCGGACACGTGGTCAGGGTGGAAATGCGAAATCACCACCGTGGAGACAGTGGCCGGATCGAGGCCGGCCGCCTTCATGTTGTCGGCGAGCTTGCCGACCGACGCCGGGCCGTTGCCGCCGAAACCGGTGTCGAACAGGATAACCTTGCCGCCGGTCCGGATGGCGGTGACGGTGAAGGGATTTTCGATCTTGTCCGGGCCGATGCCGCTGGCCGTCAGCGCCTTCTTGACGTCGTCGAGGCCGGCATTCTTCACCATGCTCTCGGTGACCTGGCGCTCGATGCTGCCCTCATGCAGGCTGAAGGCTTCGATATCGCCGACCTTGTATTTGAGGCTGTCGGCCGCCTTCTGCGCCTGCGCCGCGCCGATGAACGAAATCGGTCCGTTCAATCCAAAAACCAGCGCCGCCCCGGTGCTCCCGAGGACCAGATCGCGACGTGAAATCTCGAACATTGCCCTTGCTCCCTCTGTTTGATCTCTGTCCGCCAGAGGCCCTCGCTGCCGGAGAGCGCCCGCGCCGTGTTCTACCCCGCGCGGCGCGGGCTATTCCTTCGTATCCTGCAAACGCAGGCAGTCACGTTGCCGCAGGGGAGCCTCTACTGAGAATGATTTGCAACACGCCCATGACGGACGACGCACTCAGCACATGCCGGGCAGGTGAAGGCATGGTTCGCGGCCGGGCCGATCGACACGAAAAGCCTCGATGAAACGGCCTTCCTTCTGGGTCACGAAGACAGTTTTGCCGTCCGCGCCGCCGAAGGTGAGGTTGGTCGGCTGCTTGCCGCTCACGGGCACCTCGCGCTGCAGCGATCCATCGGCGCCGATGATGGCGATCTTGCCGGCCGACAACCGCGCGAGATAGATCCGGCCGTCGATATCGGTGCGCAGGCCGTCGACTTCGAAATCCGCAAATGTCCTCACCAACCGCGGGTCGATCAGCTTGTCGCCGTCGAGGCGATAGGCCCACACCTGCCGCGAATTGGATTCGCTGACGTAGAGCGTTGCGCCGTCCGGGCTCAAATCGAGCCCGTTGGTGACGCCGAGGCGCCGCGGGCTGGACATGACCTCGCCCCGCCCCTTGCCGTCGGCGCCGCGGGTGATGCGCCAAATCTGGCCGCCTGCGGGCGCGGCAAAGCGTGGGTCGCTGGCATAGAGCGTGCCGTCGGCTGCGATCGCCAGATCGTTGGGCTGGTTGAACCGGTCGGAATGAAAATAGATCTTCGGCGTGGTCTCGCCGGGTTCTATGACCCACACATTGTGTTTCTTGAAATCGGCGATGTACATCCGCCCCTGCCGGTCGAAGCGAATGCCGTTGCCGATGCTGCCTGAAGGCAGCGACGTGAAGAGCTGTGATTTTGACGCACCGACCGCCAGCTTGCCGATGGTGCCGCTCTCTCTAAAATTGACGCCGTAGAGATTGCCTGACGCGTCGACCGCTGGACCTTCGATACCGGACGTGTATTCGCCCGGCGGCGTGATCCGCTTGCTGACGAACAGGGGCTCGTCAGCGGCGTTGCTCCGGTCCACGAAGCAAACCGAAAGCGCGACCAGAAGGCTTGCGATCAGCCGCGCTTGCAAGTGCCGCCGTGCCTTCGTCATCGCAGGCTCCCCGGGCGGGAGGAACAGGCGCCCGCGCGTTTACGCCACAGTCAGCGGCTTCTCGCCGCTGCGCTGCGATAGCGTGAAGATTTCGACGCCGGTCGCGGTCACGCCGACCGAATGCTCGAACTGCGCTGACAGCGAGCGGTCGCGGGTCACCGCGGTCCAGCCGTCGGACAGGATTTTGACGTGCGGCTTGCCGAGATTGATCATCGGCTCGATGGTGAAGAACATGCCGGGCTTCAGCATCACGCCTTCGCCGGGCCGGCCGATATGGATGATGTTCGGCTCGTCGTGGAACATGCGCCCCAGCCCATGGCCGCAGAAATCGCGCACCACGCTCATGCCCTGCGGCTCGACAAAACTCTGGATGGCGTGGCCGATGTCGCCGGTGGTGGCGCCGGGTTTCACCGCGGCGATGCCGCGCATCATGGCCTCGTACGTCACTTCGATCAGCCGCTCGGCCTTCCGCGCGATAGGACCGATCACATACATGCGGCTGGAATCGCCGTACCAGCCGTCGACGATGAAGGTGACGTCGATATTGACGATATCGCCTTCCTTCAGCGCGCGGTCGCCGGGCATGCCGTGACAGACCACGTGATTGATCGAGGTGCAGGTCGAGTAGCGGTAGCCGCGATACATCAGTGTCGCCGGATAGGCGCCATGGCTGAAGGCGAAGTCGCGGACGAACTCGTCGATCTGCGAAGTCGGGATGCCCGCCTTGACGATGTCGGTGAGTTCGTCGAGGCATTTTGACACCAGCGCACCCGCCTTGCGCATGCCGGCGAACCCGCTGGGGCCATGCAGCTTGATCTGGCCGGTCTTTCGCAGGGAAGTATCTGACGCTTCGATATAGCTCATGGGCGGGTCATGCTTCGGCGGAGGGGAATGGTGATCGAGTGACCTAATTTAGTGGTCGAAGGAGGCTCCGGCAAGCCGGGGTTTTCGGTAACCAAAACATCAAAATAGCTGGCGTCTAGCTGGAGACTTCCACCACCTGCTCGACCGGCAGCGCCCCGCCGCGGATGCGGATTTCCCGGACCGGATAGGGAACACGGATCCCCTCGCGCTTGAAGGCCTCCCACAGCGCCAGCATGACGTCGCTCTTCACATTGTCCATGCCGTCAGGATCGGCGATCCAGAAGGTCAGCGAGAATTTCATGCCGGCCTCGGCGAATTCGGTGATGATGCAGTTCGGTGGCTTGTTCTTGATGGCGCGCGGGGCCGCGGCGGCGATCTCGATCGCCAGCTTGCAGACGAGGCGGGGATCGGCGTCGTAATTGGTGCTGAACAGCACCTTCACCAGCGTGTTCTTGTCGGTATAGGTCCAGTTCACCACCTTCTGCGTCACCAGATCCTCGTTCGGGATCAGGAACTCGCGACCATCGCCGGCGGCGACCGAGATATAGCGCGTCTTCATCGCGCTGATCCGCCCCGAACTGTCGCCGATGGTGACGAGGTCGCCGGGCTTCACCGACTTGTCCGCCAGCAGGATGATGCCCGAGATGAAGTTGGCGACGATCTTCTGCAGGCCGAGACCGATGCCGACGCCGGCCGCGCCGGTGAACACCGCGAGCGCCGACAGGTTGATGCCGACGGCGCCGAGCGCGATGGCGATCGCAATCACCATCAACCCGATGCGGATGATCTTGACCAGCAGCACCTGGATCGACGGCGTCAGGTCGCTGGCGCGGGTGATCCGGCTTTCGATGAAGTTGCTGGCAATATTGGTCAGCCACAGCGCCGCGACCAGCAGTGCGCCGGCCTTGATCAGCAGCAGCGGCGTCAGCCGCAGGCCCCCGATATCGAGCGCGAACGAGTCCAGCAATTCCGCCGCCGGATCGAGCTGGCCGAGGATGCTCAACGCCGCGATGAACCATGCCGTGATCGACACCAGCTTGACGATGAAGGCGTTGCGGATCACCGAGGTGATGAGTCGGATCACGAGCCACGCCAGCGCGAGCTTGGCGGCGACCATCAGCAGGTAGCTGCGGCTCGGCCAGGTCAGATGGTACATCGTGATGCGGGCGGCGATTACTAGGACCGCGAAGATAGCGGTCGAGGCGCTGGCGACCAGCACGCGGACGAAATGCCGGAACGGCAGCGGCCAGCGCATCGCCAGCGAGGGTACGTCGACCCGTGCGCGGATCGCGGTATCCGCAACATAGGCGATGCCGGCAGCGGTCAGGATCAGCCCGAACTGCAGATAGAACCAGGGCGAGGCGATCTCTGCGCCGACCGATCGCGCGGTCGATTGCACGAACTCGATGATCTCTTTCGGGGCCATGTCCATCAGTAAATTCTCGTCGGGCGCAGCGCAGGCAATGATTCGAACGCTGGGCAGATTTCCATAAACCGGGCGGGCGGGCCATCGATACACGGCCCGGCAAAGTCGATTAAGCCCCTAAAAACCGGGCATATCGCCGCTGAGGGGTTGGCGTTCAACTGTGGCGACGATAAGGATGCAATTGCAGGTATTTGCTGGGATTGTTGCGGTTATCGCGGAGGTTCATGGCTTCTCTCGACTCGGTCAGCATCGCCATCTTTCTCGGCGCCATCCTGGTGATGGCGGGCATCCTCTCGAGCCTGCTGGCGCTGCGCTTCGGGGCGCCGCTGCTGCTGGTGTTCCTCCTGATCGGCATGCTGGCGGGAGATGCCGGGCCGGGCCAGCTCAGCTTCAATGACGTCCGCACCACCTATCTGGTGGGCTCGGTGGCGCTGGCGCTGATCTTGTTCGACGGCGGCCTGCGGACCAAGTTCCAGAGCATTCGGATCGTGCTGGCGCCATCGATGGTGCTGGCCACCATCGGCGTGCTGGTGACCGCGCTGGTTGCCGCGCCGGCCGCGAAATATGCGCTCGACCTGAACTGGACGGAGGCGCTGCTGGTTGGCGCCGTGGTGGCCTCGACCGACGCCGCGGCGGTATTTCTGCTCGTCCACACCCAGGGCCTGCGCCTGCGACCGCGCGTCGGCGCCACCCTGGAAGCCGAATCCGGCACCAATGATCCGTTCGCGATCTTCCTGACGTTGATGCTGGTCGAGTTCATCACATCAGGCGAAAGCTCGCCGTGGCATGTGGTGCGGGAACTGTTGCAGGAAGGCCTGCTCGGCGCGCTCGTCGGCGTGATCGGCGGCCGGCTGGTGGTGCTGGCGCTCAACCGGATGGCGCTGCCGCAGGGCCTGCACGCGCCGTTCGTCACGACCGCGGCGCTGGTGATTTTTGGCGTGGCGCAGATTTCGCACGCGTCGGGATTTCTCGCGGTCTATCTCGCCGGCATCATCGTCGGCAACCGGCCGACGCGCGCGCATAATTCGGTGGTGACGTTCCTCGACGCCGCGACCTGGCTGGCGCAGATCGTGATGTTCGTTCTGCTGGGCCTGCTGGCGTCGCCGCAGCGGCTTTTGAGCAGCATCGGTCCGGCCGTGATCGTGGCGATGGTGCTGATGCTGGTGGCGCGGCCGCTCGCGGTGCTGCTGTGCCTGGCGCCGTTCCGCTTCAACTGGCGGGAAAAGGTTTTCATCGCCTGGACCGGCCTGCGCGGCGCGGTCGCGATTTTTCTAGCCTCGATCCCGATGCTGGTCGGGCTGTCAAAGGCCTATCTTTATTTCGATGTCGCCCTGGTCGTGGTCGTCATTTCGCTCTTGCTGCAGGGCTGGACGCTGGGGCCGGCGGCGCGCTGGTTGCATGTGGCGCTGCCGCGCGCCGACCGCGGCCCGCGGCGTGTGGAGCTAGATCTGCCGGGCCAGCTCGAACAGCAGCTGGTCGGTTATCCCGTGCGTTCGAAGAGCCTGTATTTCCGACGCGGCCTGCTGCCGTCCTGGTCGAAGCCGACGCTGGTGATCCGCGACGAGCGCATCCTGTCGCCGGCCGAGGCCGACCCGGTCGTGCCGGGCGATTACGTCTATCTGCTGGCGCCGCCGGAAAAGGCCGAGGCGCTGGATCGCTTCTTCGTCGACATGCCGCCGAGTTCGGCCCCCGATCCGCATCTGCTCGGTGACTTCGTGGTGTCGGGCGAGCATACGCTCGGCGAACTCGCCGCGATCTACGGCGTCTCGGCCGGCGAAGAAAAGGCAGAGCTGACGCTGGCGGACTACTTCGACATTCATCTCGATCATGCGCCCAAGGAGGGCGCCGAGCTGGTGCTGGACCCCATCGTGCTGGTCGCGCGCAGCATCAGCGGTGGCCGCGTCAGCGTGGTCGGTCTGCGGCTGCCCGAGGAGGAGGAAGAGGCCGTCCCGCTGACGCGTGGGCAGAAGGCCAAGCGCAAGCTGGCGGATGTCTGGTCGCAGGTGGCGGGGGTCTAGGCGGAAGACGTCATCCGTCGCCTGTGCTTACGTCGCCGCTACGAGTCCACGATATTGACATCGCCCCAGCTATAGTAAATAACCTATAAGAGCTCGATGCCATGAGCAACGCTGACACGCCGCTGGAATTCGTGGGTACTTCGCGGGAGGACCTGAGCGAATTCCCTGAGGAGGTCAAATATTGCATTGGGTTTGCGCTTCGCACGGCTCAGAAGGGCGGCAAACACCCCGACGCCAAACCGCTAAAGGGTTTCAAGGGGGCCGGCGTTCTGGAGATCGTATCTGATTTTGACGGCAACACCTTTCGAGCCGTGTAAAAAAGGGCGTTTCGACGCCTAAAGCCGAACTCGACAGGATCAAGCGCAGAATGAAAGAAGCCGAGAGCCTGGCGGAGACCGAATGAAAAATAAAGTCAGAGTTACAAAGAGCAGCGGTAATGTGTTCGCGGATATAGGCCTTCCCAATGCTGCCGAGCATTCCATCAAGGCGGATATTGTTCTGCACATTGCCGCCCGGATCAAAGCAAAGGGCCTGACCCAGGCCAAGGCCGCGTCGCTGCTCGGTCTTGCGCAGCCGGATGTGTCAAAGCTTTTGCGCGGCCATTTTGCCGGTTATACCTACGACCGTCTTTTTGGTTATCTCAATGCCTTGGGCGAGAAAGTCTGCATCGAAATATCAGCGGCAAAGACCAAGAAAGGCGCCCGGCTTGCGCTGGAGATGACGAATTGAGGAAGGCCTCGACGCAGCAGCGCGTGGAATTGCGTGGCTTCGACGCCGGACGAAAACTGCGCCGATACCTGCCTGATCTGGCGCAAGGGGGCGATTCTCCAAAAGTGCAGGCGCTGCGCGATATCCTGACCCGGCAGCGCGCGAAGCGGCGCGATCCTGCGCAGGTCTGATGCAATTTCCGCAGTTGAGGATTGGGTGCAGGTTCATTAGCCTGCGTCAAAGGCCGCGTGACGGCCTCCCGGTGGAAGCGCAGGAGACACAACAATGTCCGCCCCCTCTGACGATCAGCTCGGCTTCGCGCCGGACTACGATTCCCCGGTCCCCTACATGCAGCGGACCCGCGACTATTATACCGCGATCGGCTACACCACGCCCTATCGATGGGCGCATTATATTGATGCGCCGTTCCAGCCGCTAAAGAAGCAGCTTTCGCAATCGCGCGTCACCATCATTACGACCGCCGCGCAGTACGATCCGACCAAAGGCGATCAGGGGCCGGGCGCGGCGTATAATGGCAGCGCCAAATTCTACCAGGTCTATGACGGCGACACGTCGAAGCAGCACGATCTGCGCATCTCGCACATCGGCTACGACCGCAAGCATACGACAGCCACCGACAGTGGTACTTGGTTTCCGCTGCCGCCGCCGTTGAAGGCGGCCGCCGCGGGGCGGAACGGCGAGGTCCGGCCGCCCTTCTTCGGCCCGCCC
>CADEDX010000010.1:0-16655 GCA_902826195.1 uncultured Bradyrhizobium sp.
ATCTCGATCGGGCCGAATTGGCCGGAGCCCGTCATCATGGGCAACGTGTTATCCGGTGCGGGCATTTCCATCTCGCCCATGGCCATCCCGGTCGATCCCATCACCATGGCGTCCGGAGCAAGCCTGCCGACGGCCCTGGCAAGGTCCTTCTTCGAAACTCCGATCAAGTTCCTGATGTTGTGGCCCATCGCATTCATGGTGTGATGCGACTTGTGGCAGTGAAACGCCCAGTCGCCTGGATTGTCCGCGAGAACATCGAATGCGCGGATGGCACCGACAGGAACATCGATCGTGGTTTCCGGCCATTGCGCGCTTTCTGGAACCCACCCGCCGTCGGTGCAGCTAACCGCGAAGTTGTGGCCGTGAAGATGAATCGGATGATTGGTCATGGTGAGATTGCCGATGCGCACGCGCACGCGATCGCCGAGCCGCACGGCCATGGGATCGATGCCGGGAAACACACGGCTGTTCCAGGTCCACATGTTGAAATTCGTCATTTCCGACACCTTCGGCAGATAGGTGCCGGGATCGATGTCGTAGGTGCTCATGATGAACACGAAGTCGCGGTCGACCGGCCGGAATGCCGGATCGCGCGGATGCACGACGATCATGCCCATCATACCCATCGCCATCTGGACCATTTCGTCCGAGTGCGGATGATACATAAACGTTCCGCTGTGCTTCATCTGGAATTCGTAGACGAAAGTCTTGCCCGGTGGAATGTGGGGTTGGTTGAGTCCACCGACGCCATCCATGCCGTTAGGCAAAAGCACACCGTGCCAATGGACCGTCGTCTGTTCGGGCAGTTTGTTCGTGACGAAAATGCGCAGCTTGTCGCCTTCGACAGCCTCGATCGTCGGGCCCGGCGATTGACCGTTATATCCCCATAGGTGCACCTTCATCCCTGGGGAAAATTCACGTACGACCGGCTCTGCGACGAGATGGAATTCCTTCCACTCGCCGTTCATCCGCCACGGCAGCGTCCAACCGTTCAACGTGACGACCGGACGATAGTCGGGTCCGCTCGACGGCCGCAGCGGCGGCTGCATCGTCGCCTTCTCCATGATCGGCGCTTCGGGAATATTGGCTGCCTGCACGCGACCGCTCACTGCGGTCGCGCTCACCAGCGCGGCAGTACCTAGAAAGCCTCTACGGGACAACATGGCTCTTCTCCTTAAGTTGTCAGCCGCCCGCCCTGGCGGTCTTCGAGGAACGGTTTTGCGGTTGAGTGTCGGGGCGACCACCACCGTTGACGACGGTCTGCAGTTCGGCTTGGGCCAGCCAGAAGTCACGCTTCGCTTCGATCGCCGCGCGCTGTGCGGCGATCCGCTGCCTTGCTTCCGTCAGCAGCGCAAACACGTCGTCCTGCATGCTCGAGAAACGAAGCTGCATCTCGTCCGAGATGATCTGTCGAAGCGGCAAGACTTCGCGCTGGTAGTGCCCGGCGATGTCGTAGGTGGAACGGTATACTTTGTAGGCATCGCGCGCCTCGGACCGAACGTTCACGGCTTTTTCGGTCAAAAGGTTGAAGGCCAGATTGTAGGTTTCGACCGCCTGCCGGACGCGGACCTCTCCGCCGTCGAATATTGGAATCTGAAACTGCAGATCGAGTCCGCGCTCGGTGACCGCACCGCCTGCATCGGTCGTTCTCTTGTGGATTCCCGCTAGATCGAGCAGCGTAACGAAGCGGCTCGCTTCGGTGAGTTGAAGAGATTTGGCGAGAGCGTCGAGTTCGAGGCGCGCGATCTGAAGATCGACACGGCGTTCAACCGCATCGACCTCGATGCGCGGCAGAGGTTGCGGGCGGCGGGGCATTGCCGGAAGCCGCGCCGGAACGCGGAAGCCGAGATCGCCGTCCCACAATCCCAGCAGGCGGATCAGGCGCTCTCGCGAACTGGCGGCCTCCTGACGCAGCAGTGCAAGCTCCGCGGTGACTTCGGCATAGAACACCTGTTCCCGCGCCTGGTCGAGTTTGTTTAGCGCGCCTGTCTGCCCCAACTTCAGCGCGAGCTGGGCGGTGGACTCCGCGGTCGATTTGGCATCGGTCAACAGCCCGACCAATTCGTTGGCGGCGACTGCGCGGAAGTAGGCAAGCCGTACTTCGGCCGCGAGTCGAAGCGTTTCCTCCGCCGCTCGGAGTTGCGCCTGGAGAAAACGTTGCCGGGCGATTTCCGAGCGGAACGGCAATGTCGCCAACGCAAGAATGTCACCGGCGATCCGACGCTCGATCTCGACCACGCCAGAACCGGCGATGCGCGAGATCGAGAAGACCGGATTGGGCGGCAGGCTCTCCTGGACGAGATCTGTCTCCGCCAGCGCGAGTTCGTTGTACGATGCTTGCAGGCCGCGGTTGTTAAGCAGTGCTATCTGAACCGCAGTGTCCACCGTCAGGCCGCGGCGGAGCAGGCCCTGAACGGCATTCTGCGCCCATGCCGCGTCGTCCGCCGTGCGGATGGAAACTACCTCCTTGTGAATGGTCTCGCCGGCGAGGTTGGCGACAACCGTCATGCCCCCGTCCGGGGAAAATGTCGCGCATCCTGAAAGAAGCAAGGCGGAAAGAAGCACGGCCGCTGCTGAACCGATCTTCGATCGGCTTGCCGCGTCGTTTGAAATCTCGGGATTCTTGTGCATCGGTCGCTCCTACCGGCCGGACTTCGGCGCCGGGGCGACGCGGTCGTTCTGTTCGCGCCACGACGACGGCGCAGTGGGACGAAGGCTGGTGTAGGGAGCGACGGTGGAGCGGTAACCCACGGCCGCGACCCTCGCGTTCGGATCCGTGGGATCGGCGCCCGCCAACGGCACCGCCGTCTGCACGCACCCGCCCAACGCGAGCGCCGTGGCGGCCGTTCCTGCTATCGTTCGAAATCTATTGCCAAATAACTTCTCCACCACCGACCGAACGGCGGCGAGAATCGCCCCAAGCTGCGCAAGCATGTTGTTTTCCTGAACTGACGATCGACCACAGGCGCGCGGCCCCTTGACGGGGTCGGCACCGCGTAGCTTCGATCAGGTCAGGTAATGGGGGGACGATAGAGCCGAGGGGGAGCGTTGTCGGCGACGTTCCGGTAGCCTTCGACCTCGCAAAGCGCGGTCGGAGCGGAAGGCTTGACGATGTCGGCGACCGTCGCCGGAATAGCGGTAACGCACATCAGCCCGCAGCACTGCCCGCCGGATGAATGCGGAGCTTTTCCGGGAGCAGACTCCGAATTCGATGCCACGGACATCGAATGGTCATGCCCCGTTGACTTACCATGCGCCGCGGCGTGATCATGGGCATGACCGTCGGCATGCACGTGCTGCGGCTCGGAATGAACATGAACCATTCCTGGACCGTGATTCGGGTCCGTCAGGCAGCGGGCCGGAGCGTGAACGCCGGGCACCGCGTAGGAGATCGTCGGCGCCAATACGCAAAGCAGATAGGCAAGGGCTATCAGCCACCCTGCCCTCAATCGCTTCGCTCTGGTCAACCGGACGAGCATGCAGACATCAATACCTTTTCGTACCAAGATTCGGGACCATAGCGGTGAAGCCTCGATCCGCCAAGATGGAACTTGTAGTACCGCTCATCGGTCCGCCCGGCCAATGACGGCCATCAATTCGGTGATCTTCTTTCGCTGGTCTACTTTATCGCCGCTTGCGATGGCGTGTTCGACGCAGTGGGAGACGTGGTCCTTCAGGACTTCCTCCTCGACACGCCGCAGCGCGGCACGGACCGCCGAAATCTGCGTGACGATGTCGATGCAGTAGCGCTCCTCCTCCACCATCCTGGAGAGACCGCGCACCTGGCCTTCGATCCGGCTTAGGCGTTTGTGACAGGAAGCCTTGATGTCCTTTCGCATGGCCCCTATATACCCCTACACGGTATAGGTTGCAAGTAGCCACGGAGCTCGAAATGGCCAAGGAACAGAAAGCTCTATCGCCAGGCGCATGCGGATGCTACTCCAAGGCCGCTGCCGGACCTGAACCCGCCGGATGCTGCGGCGGCGCCGGCGGCCACGATCACCATCAACATGACCACGCTGCGGCTGGAGCTGCTGTTGTCGACCCTGTCTGCGGCATGACGGTCGATCCCGAAACCAGCAAGCATCGCTCCGACTACCGGGGCGTCCCCTACCATTTCTGCTCGGCCGGCTGCCGGACCAAGTTCGCCGCCGCTCCGGAGCAATACCTCGACAAGGTGAACGCAAAGCCGCACCACGCCGACGTCCCAGAGGACACCGTCTACACCTGCCCCATGCATCCACAGATCCGCCAAATCGGCCCCGGAAGCTGCCCGATCTGCGGGATGGCGCTAGAACCGGACCTGGTCAGCCTGGACGACCCACCCAACCCCGAACTGGCCGACATGACCCGCCGCTTCTGGATGGGGCTCGCGCTGGCTCTGCCGGTCGTTGTCCTGGAGATGGGCGGCCATCTGGTCGGCAGCCACGGCTGGATCGATCAGAACCTCTCGAACTGGATCCAACTCGCTTTCGCCGCCCCGGTCGTGCTCTGGGCCGGATGGCCGTTCTTCGTGCGAGGCTGGCAGTCGCTGGTCACCCGCAATCTGAACATGTTCACCCTCATTGCGATGGGCGTCGGCGTCGCCTTCGCCTACAGCGTCGTCGCAACGGTTGCGCCGGGCATTTTCCCGCCCGCATTCCGGAGCCACGACGGCGCCGTGGCGGTCTACTTCGAGGCCGCGGCGGTCATTACCGTCCTGGTCCTGCTCGGTCAGGTACTGGAGCTTCGGGCCCGGGAGGCCACCTCCGGAGCGATCAAGGCCCTGCTCGATCTGGCGCCCAAGACCGCGCGCGTCGTCGACGAGAATGGCGCGGACCACGAGGTTCAGCTCGACAGCCTGAACGTGGGCGACAAGCTGCGGGTCCGGCCGGGCGAGAAGGTGCCGGTGGACGGCGTCATCATCGAAGGACGCTCGTCCCTCGACGAGTCGCTGGTGACCGGAGAGTCCATGCCGGTCACCAAGGAGCCCGGCGCCAAGGTGATCGCCGGCACGCTCAATCAGTCGGGTGGCTTCGTGATGCGGGCCGAGAAGGTCGGCCGCGACACCCTGCTTTCCCAAATCGTGCAGATGGTGGCGCAGGCGCAGCGGTCGCGCGCTCCCATCCAGCGTCTCGCCGACCAAGTGGCCGGTTGGTTCGTGCCGACCGTGATCGTCGTCGCCCTTGTCGCCTTCGGCGCATGGGCGCTCTTCGGTCCGGAGCCGCGGCTCGCGTTCGGCCTGGTTGCGGCCGTCAGCGTCCTGATCATCGCCTGCCCGTGCGCCCTCGGACTCGCGACACCGATGTCGATCATGGTCGGCGTCGGACGCGGTGCTCAGGCCGGCGTCCTGATCAAGAATGCCGAAGCTCTCGAACGCATGGAAAAGGTCGACACGCTGGTCGTCGACAAGACCGGAACGCTGACCGAAGGCAAGCCGAAGGTGGTCTCAATCGTACCCGGAGAGGGATTCGACGAAGCTGAAATTCTGAAGCTTGCAGCGAGTGTCGAACGGTCCAGCGAACACCCGCTCGCCGATGCGATCGTCCGGGCGGCGAAAGAACGGAATTTGGCGCTGGCCGATGTCGCGGATTTCGATTCTCCGACCGGCAAGGGGGTCACGGGTAAGGTCGACGGCAAATCGGTACTGCTCGGCAACGCCAATTATCTCAAATCCGCGAGCATCGAAACACATCCGTTGGAAACGCAGGCGGAAAAGCTGCGAGGCGACGGCGCGACGGTTATCAACGTCGCGGTCGATGGTAAACTTGCCGGCATTCTAGCCATCGCCGATCCGGTCAAGGCCTCGACGCCGGAAGCATTGAAAGCGCTGGCGGCCGAAGGCATCAGGGTAATCATGCTGACCGGCGACAACCGAACGACGGCAACCGCGGTCGCAAAGCGCCTCGGCATTTCCGAAGTCGAGGCCGAGGTGCTGCCGGATCAGAAGAGTGCCGTCGTCAGTAAGCTGCAGAAGCAGGGTCGTGTCGTCGCCATGGCGGGAGACGGCGTCAACGACGCGCCCGCCCTCGCAGCGGCCGATGTCGGAATCGCCATGGGAACGGGAACGGACGTGGCGATGGAAAGTGCAGGCGTGACGCTGCTGAAAGGCGATCTTGGCGGCATCGTCCGCGCCCGTCGTCTCTCTCAGGCGACGATGCGCAACATCCGACAAAACCTCTTCTTTGCGTTCATCTACAACGCGGCCGGAATTCCGATAGCCGCCGGCATTCTTTATCCGACGTTCGGACTGCTGCTTTCACCAGTAATCGCCGCCGCTGCCATGGCGCTGTCATCGGTAAGCGTCGTCGGCAATGCACTGCGACTTCGGGCGGTGAACATCTAGCGTTGCAGGAACAGCGTCCGCATGCGGCCTACCATCTATTCGTCGTCGGACCGATGCAAAGCGCAAGTCCGTGCTCATGCTCGGGGAAGCATCCGCTGCATGATCCGGTCGCGGAAGACGAAAGCATGAATGAAGGCTGCGGCAACGTGGATGCCGATGGCGATGAGCAGTCCAAATCCTGCTGCTTGATGCCAGCCGCCGACCAGGCGACCGGCGATGGAATCGGGTGCAGTCAGCATCGGCAGCGGCACTCCGACTAGGGGCGACAAGTGCCAGCCCCGGAACGACGCAAAGAACCAGCCCGTCATAGCCGTTGCAACGACCAGTCCATAGAGAAGCCAATGAACGCTCTCCGACAAGAGGCGCTGCCAACGAGGCAGCGTATTTGCAGGCGCGACGGGGTGGAAGAGCCGCCAAGCAAAGCGCAGGATGATCAACATCAGGATGATAAGCCCGATGGCGATATGCAATGTCATCGCGCTCCCTGGAGGTGCGCCCGGTTGAATGTCGGGCATCAGCCAGCCGATAGCGAACTGTGCTGCGAGCAGTACCACGATCATCCAATGAAGGACCTTGGCAGTGTTTCCGTAGGCGGGTTGTTGTGTCATGGGGGATACGATTCTCGGTGCAGAAGAAATTGGATCGCGGTCAGTTTGCTTTCTTCTCGGCCTTCTCCGCGGCCTCGACGATATCGCCATCGGTGAACAGAATGCCCCTGAGGATCTCCCGCCACTCCTTCTTGCGCCGAAGCAAGAACTCCAGATCCATGCCGAAATGCTTGAACTCCTCTTTTTGGGCGTTTTCCATGATCGCGCGGGCTTCCCCGTCCTTCTCAAGTGAATTGCGCTGCTGATACCAGCCGATCGCCTCGGCTTCTTCGACGAGGCCGATGATCATCCGCGCAAACGTACGCGTCTCCGAGGAGAGTTCTGCAGCAGGTTCATGGTACTGTTCAGTTGCCATATTCTGTTCCTAAGTCTGATTTGTGAAAGTGAATGTTGGCCTTCGCACGCTTCCGACGGCGCAAACGGTTCAGGCCGGATGCCGTCCTGCCCGCTGAGGCAGCAACGCGATGCATCCGACGATGAATACCGCGAGTACGGCGGACGCCGCGTATCGACTCAGTGCCATCCCTCCGTTGGAGAGCGGCTTGTCCAGGAAGTCGCCGACCGTTGCACCGAGCGGGCGCGCGAGGATGAAGGCGGCCCAGAACAAAAACGTGCGCGACATGTTCGTCCAAAAGTACGCCGCTGCGACCATCGCCAGCGCGGCTCCGAACACGACGGCGCCGCCGCTGTAGCCAAGTCCCGTAGAGTCCGCCATCCAATCGCCGAGAGCGGTTCCGAGGGTTTGGGAGAACATGATGGTCGCCCAATAAAACACTTCTGCCTTGGGCGTGGTGACGCTTTCGACCGATACGGTCCCCAGCGAGCGGTACCAGACCGCAAGCGACAGCAGCAAAAGAGCGAGGAGGATCGAGCTGCCACCGAGATATCCGATGCCAAGGGACCGGTCCACGAAGTCGGCAAGCGTCGTTCCCGCCGTCGTCGTTGCGACGATGACCGTCCAGTAGAGAAATGGATGGAATTTCTTGGCGCTTATCTGCGCGGCAACGGCGGCGACGAAGATGGCTGCAAAGATCGTCGTGCCGACCAGATAACCCAGATGCATCGACATCGTCACCGCGTCGCCGCCGGTTTCTCCGAGCGTCGTCGCGGCGATCTTTATGATCCAGAACCCGAGCGTGACTGCGGGCACCTTGCTCAGGCTTTCGCCAAGTTGGTCTTTCATGAGAAGTTGCTTTCGATTGAGGCGCGTTTGTTCTTGGCGGAGCCTTCGGCCTATGACCTGCCGACAAGGCGGTCCATCGTGGCGACGACTTCGTCGATCGCGGACTTGCAGGCTGCGAGATCCGGCGAAGCGGCCCGCACAGCGGTGAGCGCGCGGTCGATGGCCTTGTCGACGGTGTGCCAGTCCGCAGCCGCCCGCGGCTTCAATCCGGCTTCCGCCTCGTCCCAGGACGTTTCGAGATCCTTCAGGCGCGCCTTCGCCCCGGCCAGGTCGCCTTTGTCCAACAGCGCCTTGCTGTCGGCGACGACGTTCCGAAAGGAAGTGAGATCCCCCAAATTGGACGAAGCGGCATGCGTCTGGGTAATGCAGGCGACGATAAAAGGTGCCGACAGAATTGCGCTTGACAGCGGACCAGCGCCAAGCAGCGCCGACAGGACGATCCTATGAAGGGTATTTTGGGCAGACATGTTCGATCTCCATTTTTCGAAAGATTTATATTGAATGGCTCACGCCCGTTCGTCCGCGGCCGCCGGCCGGTCGTGCAGGGTGAGGAACGCGACAAGCGCAACGATGACGGTGAGGAAGCCGAGGCTGGTGTAGACGGAACCGAAACCGAGCCCGCCATATTCACGCGATTGCGAAAGCAGGTCGCCGAGCGAAGCTCCGAGAGGCCGCGTCAGGATGTAGCCTATCCAGAAGCAGAGCACCGCATTCGCGCCGAGATAGTACGCCGTCGTGACGGTGGCGATCATTGCGCCGAAGACGACGACGCCGAGCCTGAAGCCAAGCCCCACGGCCTCGGTTGCGAGATCGCCGGCCGCCGTGCCCAAAGCGAACGTCAGAAGGATGGCGGTCCAATAAAAGAGTTCGCGCCGTGCGGTGACGATCGTGTGAATCGAGAGCGTGCGCTCCACGGCATACCAGGCCGCGAAGGTCGCGGCTAAGGCTGCCGCGAATATCGGCGTACTGATGTAGAGGCTTACGCCCATGCCGTCGGTGAGCGCGTCGGTGATCTGGGTCCCGACGACGCTGACGAGCACGACGGTCAGCCAGTAGATCCAGGGAACGTAGCGCGACATCCGCATCTGAAGCGTCAGCGCCACCAATAACAAGATCAGCGTAATCCCGTTCGTGACCGTTTTGCCAAGACCGGCGTGCACGGCGAGGTAGTCGGCCCCGGTCTCGCCGACCGTCGTGGACATGATCTTGATCGCCCAGAAGGCGAGCGTCACTTGCGGAACCTTGTTGAGAGCTTCCGCCACGAGGTTTTTGCTGAAATCCATGTCGTTTCCCTTCGCAGGGCCGTCGGTATTCGTGCGCCCTCCCTCATCGTTAGAGTTGCCGACTTAGCGACGACTTAGAAGGTCCGCCGCTGGGCCGCCCGTGCCGCCGCCAGGCTGAATCGGCTAAGCTGCCGCTAAGTGGCCTGAGTCAGACGTGACGAGGGGCATTTCTGGAGAAGACAAAATGAACAAGCTGAAAACGATCGTTTGCGCCGTCGCTGTGATGACATCGGCGGTGGCTCTCGCGGACAATGCCAAGACGGCGTCCAACGATGCGGGTCCCATTGCGCAAGCCAAGATATCGATGGGAGCCGCCGTCGCCGCTGCCGAAAAACACACCAACGGCAAGGCGGTCCGTGCCGAGTACGAAAAGGGCAAGGACGGCCGGTGGGCCTACGACGTCGAAGTCGCCAGCGGCAGCGACGTGTTCGACGTCAAGGTCGATCCGGACGCCGGCACGATCATCGCATCGACCTAGGATGCGGCGGATGCCGATGACGAGGGTGACAAGGCCGATTGATCGCCGGTACGCTGTAAACGAGGCCGGCGGCGGCATCCGCCGCCGGCCTCCACGGGAACCGAACATGCGCATTCTTCTGATAGAGGACGACCGGATGATCGGAGCGGCCGTGACCCAGGCGCTCAAGGACGCCTCATACGCGGTCGACTGGGTCACGGACGGGGAAACCGCTATCGAGGCAGCCCGGGCCGAGGCCTACGATCTCGCCTTGTTGGACCTGGGCCTCCCTCCTCCGGACGGGACCGAGGTGCTGAGGCAGTTCCGCAAGACCGGACGTCAGTTGCCCGTGATCATTGTGACGGCGCGCGACGCCATCGACGACCGGATCCATGGACTCGACCTCGGGGCGGATGACTACATCGTCAAGCCGTTCGAGATCCGTGAACTTCTCGCGCGCATGCGCGCGATCCTGCGGCGGCAGGGAAGTGGCAGCTCTGCCGTCCTGAGCAACGGCGCAATCAGCCTGGATCCGGCGACCCACGAAGTGGCCCACGCCGGCGAGACGTCGCGTTTGACCGCACGCGAATTCGCACTGCTGCAAGCCCTTCTGCTGCGTCCCGGCACCATCCTGTCGCGCGTCGACCTCGAACGGCATATCTACGGCTGGAACGAGGAGGTCGAAAGCAATGCCGTCGAATTCCTGATCCACGCGATACGCAAGAAGCTCGGCGCCGCGGCCATCCGCAACGTAAGGGGCGTCGGATGGATGGTGGACCGCCCATGTTGATCTCCTCGCTGCGCGGGCGTCTCTTCGTGGGGCTTACCGTCTTCATCGTCGGGGCAGGGCTCGCGGCGGGTTACCTGGCCTTCAGATGGGCATTCGAGGAGGCGATCGAGCTGCAAGATGCCATTCTGCTGCAGGTCGGGTCGCTGGCGGCAAAAAATCGTCTGACCGATCTTACCTCCGAGGGAAACATCGACGGTGAAGCGCGAGTCGCCATCGAGGAACTGACGCCGCCCCCCGGGGATCCCGCCCCCACAAGTTCCCTTCCCCGCCTACCCCAGGATCTTCGCGACGGCCTCCAGACCGTTAAGCGCGGCCAGGAGCAGTGGCGGATCCTGGTCCGTACGCGAAAGGACGGAAGCCGCGTCGCGGTCGGCCAACCGACGGCCCATCGCGACGAAATTGCCCGGGAGAGCGCGCTGCGGACCATCGTGCCGCTGGGCTTGCTCGTTCCGGGTCTCATGCTGCTGATCGGCATCGTCGTCGATCGAAGCCTGCGCCCTCTTTCCAAACTGGCGGCGCGCCTCGACGCGAAGCAATCGGACCATCTGGAAAAACTGCCGACGGACGGCATTCCGAAGGAGTTGCTTCCTTTCGTCGCCTCCATCAACCGTCTTCTCGACCGTATCGGGACGATGTTCGACAAACAGAGACGGTTCGTCGCCGATGCCGCGCACGAACTCCGCAGTCCTATCACCGCGCTTTCGGTCCAAGCCGAAAATCTGGAGCATGCCGGACTTTCGCAGGACGGACGGGTGCGGCTGGATTCCCTCAGAACCGGAATCCGGCGAACCGCTCATTTGCTTGAGCAGCTTCTTGCGCTGGCGAGATACGATTCGGACGCATCCAGAGAAATGCCGCTAAGCGCGTTCGACCGCATCGTCAAGGAAGTGGTCGCCGATCTGCTGCCGGCCGCCCAGGACCGATCGATCGACTTGGGTTTCGCACGGATCGAGACGGCCTCGGTACGTGGCGAACCCGCTGCCTTGGCGATACTCGTCCGAAACCTGATCGACAACGCACTTCGGCATACGCCGGCAGGCGGTCGGGTGGACCTGAGCCTGTTCCGTCAAAGCGATGCTGTCATCCTCCAGGTCGCCGATACCGGACCGGGCATCCTTGCTTCGGAAATCGACCGGATCTTCGAACCGTTCTTCCGTGGAAGTCGCTCGCGCGGCGATGGGACCGGCCTCGGTCTTTCGATCGTGCGACGCATCGCCGAACGGTGTCACGGTTCGATCCGACTCGAAAACGTCGGGCCACCGGGCGGACACGGGCTAATTGCCAGCGTCAGCTTTCCGGCAGCCCCAGAGACCACTTCCCAAGCCTGATTGGCAAACGTATCGTGTCTACAGGCGACCTGCCTTCGACCTTTTCATCGATAGACAATCCCGGCCGTCCCTATAGTAAGGCACCTTTCAATTGCGGTGACAGTCGACGAAGCAAGGTCGGTCGTATGTGCTTCAATCAGACCACCGTACCGAACAATTTGCCTATTACCGCGGTCGTCGCGAGGGCGAGCGCTCCCCAGAACGTCACGCGTATCGTTGCATGCAGCATGTTCGCGCCTCCTGCCTTCGCTCCGACCGCACCCAAGAGCGCGAGGAAACCTAAAGACGCGGCCGAAACGACCGGAACCAAGGCACTTGCGGGCGCAATAACCACCATGAGCAAGGGCATGGCTGCGCCGATCGAAAACATGGCCGCCGATGCAAGCGCAGCCTGAACCGGCCTGGCCGCCGTCAGCTCGGAAATTCCGAGCTCGTCGTGGGCATGCGCCTTCAATGCGTCCTTGGCCATAAGCTGCTGCGCGACCTGTCGTGCCAGCTCGCGTTCGAGACCCCGCTTGAAGTATATTTCGGTCAACTCCTCGAGTTCAGCTTCCGGGTTCTCACCAAGCTCCCGGCGTTCGCGCGCCAAATCGGCGAGTTCGGTGTCAGACTGGGAACTGACGGAAACATACTCTCCGGCCGCCATCGACATGGCGCCCGCAACAAGCCCCGCAATTCCTGCAAGGAGCACTTCGTTCCGGGTCGCGGCAGCCGCCGCCACACCGACAATGAGGCTGGCTGTCGAGATAATCCCATCGTTGGCTCCCAGAACTGCCGCCCTCAGCCACCCGATGCGCTCGATAAGATGGTACTCTGTATGTTGACGAAGACGGATCATTCAATTGTTTCCTTTCGGCTCCGAAGTCGAACACAGTCAAAAGAGATCCGAGATCCGCCGTAAAGCGACCACGGACAAGCAAACCGATTGCGGCTTGCAGACGGCGGCGCTCTTCCGGTCTTCCCGATCCGCGTCGGTTCTTGGCAGGGCCCGCATCGTCATCGCGCGCTCATCCTGGCGTGTTAGATCCCACTTAAGTCCTTTCGACCGAGGTGGTGTCAGCTCTCGCCGTCGTCAAATCTTACCCCTATACGCCGAACCTTCCGCCAAATGACGCTGCAAGGGCGCTTGACACGATCCGACTCGATCAACAGGGTGAACTTAAGTGGTATGCCGACTGGGCTTTCGACCTCCAATGCCGCGCCCATTTGAAATATTACGGTACGGTGCAGTCGACCACTGCGCCGTCGAAGAGTATCTTACCGGCTTTTGGAACGCGATGTCGCGATGCTATCCGCTTGTCGTTCATTTCGAATACCAAAGTGCTTTCATTAGAGTCCGCACGTCGCACGCCTTTACCGGGGTCGGCGCAGGTTGGTTGCAATCGACCAGCCAAACAGATCCTCGCCACAAATCGTTAGGCGCGTGCTGATTGTCCGCCCCATGGGCGACAAGACGGCCCACGATGACGCCGCAGCGACACCTGCGGCGCCGACAATGTCCAAAGGGAATGGGCGGCGAGGTAGACCCGGGCCCAGCCTACCGAGAGCCCGAGGGCGGCGGCTAGGGCCCCGGCACGACGTGCAGGCGTTGAGGCGGACGCCCAGAGGGCCAAACCCATCGCAAAGAGTACGGTGCTGTGATCGCTTGGGAAAGAACTATCCGGAGCGTGATTGAGGAAGTTTCGGTTCTGCAGGACGGCGAAAGGCCGGGGATGCATCCAGAACGATGAAATAGCCACGGCCAACGCCAGCGCCAGAAGAGTGGAGAGACCGCCATCTACGGCAGCCCGCCGTTCCGCATGCGCCCCGAAAATCCAGAGGAGGACGAGCATGAAAGGGCCGAGGTAGATGGCCGACTGAGCCAGCACCATCGCAACGGTGAGTGACGCACCTTTAAGCGTTGGCGCCGCCGCAATTGCTTCGAAAACGCGATGGTTGAGAGTTTCGAACATTAGGATCCGGATGGCGTGCATGGGCCATGGTTTGCGCCTCAGAACACGTTCAGACTTAGGACAGAATTAGGAGCTGCCGCACTTGAGATAATCGAACAAGTGCAGGCCCCCTCACGCATTTGACAAGATTAGAATCGCCTATTCATCAACTCGTTCATGCTGTTGATTTTTGGTGATTTGCACGCGAGTTGGTTCTTACGATGTCTGCCGGCGATATTTTGATTTCGAACTTAAGTTCGGCATTTTGCGGAACGATCGTAGCGATCTTCGCCGCAGGCGTTATTACGCCGCCAACGCTATGGACAGACAGTTCGTTCACATAACCCGACACGGGATAACGAATTTCAGTACGTGAAAGACGATCCTCGATCGCCAATTTGCGCTCGCTCAGTTCAGAACGCGCGCGTCCGCAGTCCGCAAGTCACGCTGCGCCTCGGTGCTGGCGTTCTGGTCGACAGCGATGATCTGTACCCTGATTTCGGTGGCGCGGACCTTGGCGCGGGCAATGCCGGCCGATATTTCGCCCCGCTCCCCCAGTATCCGCGCCCAATCACGGTGCGCGGAGTAGACGCGCGTATACTCCACAACTTTCTTTTCGAAGAGGAAATCCAGCTTGTCGCGCTCTGCTCCAACTAGTTTAATCTCCGTCACCAGCGCTTCCCGTCAACCTCCAAATCCCGTTGATACTTGCGCGGGTTTGCGGGCTGTTCGCTTCGCCAGGCCGTAAATGGCGCCGGAAGTCCGGCACCATTTGTATTTTACGAGGTCGCCTCGCGTAGCTTACATGCACCTGAGATTCCTTTCCAAAATTTAATTCACTCGCCTCCTCTTCGTTTCATTCCATACGCGTTTAACCGCTAAATTACGAATCCAATGCGATCGGATTGAAAAGATGAAGAGAGGAATTGCGGTCTTGGCTTGCCTCAGCGCCCTCACCTTGGTCGTGTATCTTGTTATAAGCGAATGGGGGATTCGGCACGAGACGCTCAATTTGTACGACGCAGCGCGACAACGGCCCATAGCGGTCGATCTGGCAGTGCGGCGAGACTACGAGATAGAGGCAAATGCCGGTTACTGGAAGCTGCCGCCGGCAATCATCAGCAACGGAAATACCGTCAAGAACACCGAATATTCATTTTTGGCTAACGTTCTTGCGGCGAGAGGCTACCTGGTCGCAAGCATTCAGCAGGATCTCCGTACCGATCCGCCATTGATGACCAAAGTCGGGCTGCCATATGTCGGTCGGCGGGAGGTTTATGAACGCGGAGAAGCAAACATCCTCTTTGTACTGAATCAATTGAAGAAGTTGCAGCCGAACGCCGAGTACCGGCATCTCACCTTGGTCGGACACTCCAACGGCGGAGATGTCTCCATGTTCTGCGCCAAGCATCATCCGGAGCTGGTATCGAAAGTTATCACGCTCGATAATTTGCGGGTTCCCTTCGTGCTCCGCACGAAACTGCAGATTCTTTCATTTCGTTCAAAAGACCCCAACTTCAAGACTGATCCAGACGTTTTGCCGACAGCCCAACAGGCGAAGGCGGACGGGATCGAGATTATCCGTACCAAATTTCAGCACACCGACATGAGCGATCGCGGGCCCGACCCCGTAAAGAAGCAAATTCAGGCGACGCTGGATCGCTTTCTTGGCGAAAGAGCCGCCAGCGCGCTCACGCCGGCGATACCGACAAGCTGATCGTTAGTCCCGAGCCGCCAAACGCATACTGCGGCCACGCCAGTACCATGACAAAAATTGTCGGATCATGACACACGGGTTGCTTCATTACCTCTGAATTAGAGAGAGCGCTCAACGCTCACCCCGGTCCGCCGAAACGCGCTGAGCGCCCGGTCAAGCGACGCCACGATCCGGCGGGTCTGCTGGCGTCGATGTCGGGGGCGCGCCCTGCCACGAACACTGCATCTTGATTGACGATTTGAGCCGCCAGATCCAAGTATGTGAAAAAATCTCGACATAGCGATTCAACGTCGGTCCAGTTCTGGCCAGCCAGCGCCGAAGCATCTCGAGCTGGCGTCCGAATGCGTCGTCGCCGGGCGGGTCAATAGCGGTCATCGCGTTGCGGCGTTACGGGGACGAATGACCTAGCGCGGTATCGACGGGGATAGTCAAAGAAATCAAGTTGCCTCCCCTATATCGAGGTTATCGCAACATTTCCCGAAGGGGCATCTTTTTAGATCGATGAAATACGTGGGGCCAATGGATCGGCATATCTTCGACGGCAGGTTAGCCAGCGCCCAGCGCGCGAGCGATGTTGTAGGCGAAGAAGCTCGCGGTATAAGCGAGCGCGAACATGTAAGCGAAAGTGATCGCCATCCACTTCCAACTGCCGGTTTCGCGGCGGATGACTGCCAGGGTCGAGGCACATTGCGGCGCGAAAATATACCAGAGCAGCAGCGACAACGCCGTCGCGAGACTCCATTTGGCGGCGAGCACCTGTCCGATCTGGTCGGCGGCTTCCTTGCCGCCCTCGATCGCATAGACGGTGCCGAGTGCTGCGACCGCGACTTCACGCGCTGCCATGCCCGGGATCAACGCGACGACGATCTGCCAGTTGAAGCCCAGGGGCGCGAACAATGGTTCCAGGGCTTTGCCGATCATGGCGGCGAAGCTGTAGTTGATAGCGGGATCCTGTGCGCCAACCGGAGCCAACGGAAACGACGCCAGAGCCCAGATCAGCACCATCATCGAAAAGATCGTGGTGCCGGCTCGC
>CADEDX010000010.1:16665-29754 GCA_902826195.1 uncultured Bradyrhizobium sp.
TAGTCCGGCAGTGCCAGCATGAAGGGCGCCGGCGCGTAGTCGCGCCACATAAAGAACTTGATCAGGAATGAAACGCCCAATGCGCTGGCGATGCCCGCCTTATAGAGACCGAACATCACCAGCCCGCGCAGATTGACCCAGCCCCAGACCAGCTGGTCGGGGATGAAAGCGGAAAAGATCAGCGTATAAACCGGAATGCGTGCCGAACAAGTCATCAGCGGCGCGATCAGGATGGTGGTTAGCCAGTCGCGCCGATTGTCGATCACCCGCGTTGCCATGATACCGCGGATCGCGCAGTCGAAACTTGAAAGCAGCGGAATGAAAGCGCGGCCGTGCAGGCCGGCGCCGCCCATGATGCGATCCATCAAGAACGCCGCGCGCGCCATGTAGCCGAAATCCTCGAGCAGCAAAATGAACAGGAAGATGATGATAATCTGCGGCAGGAATACGATGAGGCTGCCTACGCCGGAAATTGCTCCGTTCTGCAGGAAGCTTTGCAGCAAGCCTCCGGGCAACGTGTCGTGTACCATACGGCCCAACAGGGTAAAGGCGGACGACAAAAGCTCCATTAGCGGCTGCGCCCATGCGCACACCGCCTGGAACATCACGAACAGAATCGATGCGAGTATAGCAAGACCCGTCACCGGATCCAGCACCACGGCGTCGATCCGCGTGGTCCAGGTGTCGGGCTTTGTCGGCAGGCCGATGGTGGCCGCGATAATGCGGTCCGCCTCGCGTTGGGTGGCTCGCAGTTCGGCGACAGCGAGCGGCTGCCAGAAATTTTGCTGCGACGCCACTGGCGCCTGCGATTCGAATGAGTTCGTCGATACGACGCAAGAGATCGGTGGCGCCACCCTTGCGCACCGCGATCGAGGTCACAACTGGGATATCCAAGGCCTCGGACAAGCGCGCGACATCGACGGTGACGCCACGTCGGGTGGCGATGTCGAACATATTGAGCACCAGCATTAGTGGTCGCCCGGCGCGTTTGCGTTCGAGCGCCAGACGAATGGTCAGCCGCAGATTGGTGGAATCGGCCACGCAGAGAACCAGATCGGGCAGCGCTTCGCCTGCCGTACGACCAAGCACGATGTCGCGGGTGATTTCTTCATCAGGACTGCGACCGCGCAGAGAATAGGTGCCAGGCAGATCGACCATCGATACCGGACGTCCGAGCGGAGTGACGAAAGAGCCTTCCTTGCGCTCTACCGTAACGCCTGGATAGTTCGCGACTTTTTGGCGGCTTCCGGTCAGCGCATTGAACAGCGAAGTCTTGCCGCTGTTTGGCGTGCCGACCAAAGCGAGATGCATCAACGGGGCTTCCATGGCGGTATACCATTCTATCAGGCGACGATAATGGCCATCGCCTCGCGCCGCCGCACCGCGATCGTCACGTTCTCGACCTGGACAGCGATCGGGTCGCGCCCGACGATGCCCTCGTGCAGCAGCTCGACTTTGGCGCCTTCGACAAAGCCGTGTTCGATCAAGCGGCTTTCGAGTTCGTCGCCAGACAACGCGGAATCCACATTCTTGGCCTGGATTGCATGAATGAGACCCGAAAATCCGCGGGGTGCAGTTCCGAGCGGCAGCACGGGCCGACGTTGTTGATACTGACCGTTAGACATCATCCTTATTTGCAATCGCTGACGGTAAGGTCAAGCGAGCGACGGTCATCATGATGGCACCTTAGAAGGACTGTAATCGGGAGCGTGGAAACAGAACCGCAGCGAAAAATGGCGATACCCTGTGGCCAATGGAATAGCGCTGGTCTATCGGAAACCACGATGGAAAGCTGCCAGAAACGAGTCGCGCACGGATTCGCATCCCTTCACCCACCCAAATAATTTTCCAGCCTGCGGGCAGACTTAAGAAAGCTTTAATCGGGGAATGTATGATAGCCTGGTACGGCGATCCCCGTGCAATTCGTGGTCGCGACCTGGAGAGGCGTTATGGGCAAATTCGCTTTGGTTGTAGTGGCTGTTACATTGGCTGCGGGTCCACTTTTATTGCCGGCGCCTGCAACAGCGGAGAACGGTCAAATCGCCGCTGGCGTAGTGGGCGGACTCATCGGCGGGGCGCTGCTCGGCGGCGCCCTGGCGCGTCCTGCTCCTCCACCGCCGGTCTATTACGCGCCAGAGCCGGTCTACGTCGACGAACCAGTTTGCCGATTGGTTCGCGAGCGCTACTGGGATGGGTATGGCTGGCAAATTCGGCGAGTCGAGATCTGCAATTGATCGCGCATTCTCTGCGGACCTGCTTGGACGAACCAAAGTCAAGACAGCCGCAATGAGGCACGTGGCAACCTCGCGGCCAGCAGCCGCTTCGGAGTTCCACCCGCCGCCGGTTAAGACCGCCCTTATCGGACAATTCTACCCGCAAAACTATCCTATCATAGCGGGACCTTGTTCGGCCACAGGCTCCACGCCCGCCTCGGGTTGGGAAATATTCACTACCAGCAATGCCTTCGCTCATCGCGCGATAGCGGACGTCCCACACCGGCCTGCGATTCTGCGCAATGGAAGCGCAAGATAAACATTTTCCAATCCATGGCTGCGTCTTGTCGCGTGCTTGCTGCCCACCTCTCGGGTGGCAGGTCGACTTTTGCCGGTCGAGGAAGTCACCCGGACGTCGCTGGTGTTAGTTAGCGTCACTGCCACTTGTCGGAGCAATCCTGGCGATGCGATTTCGGCGTTTCGGCGGGCTAACAAGACAGACGTGATCCAACATCCGCCTGCCGGCTATCGCCGGATCACCCGCAACTCAAAGGCACAACCGACCGGTGATGCTCACTCGTTCGTTATCGACGACTTGCACCGTTGGCAATGAACGCATTCGTCGTCGTCGGTGAACCGCATTGGCAGCTACAGCGTCAGGATCTACATTGATAGACAAGTAACGTATGAACCTTCTTCCATGCTTGGTCCATTTTGCAATTCGTATTACTTGAGTATTTTTCCCATACGTCAAGCGGCCCGTGGCGGGAAAACTAAGATCAATACTCCCGATAAATCCGATACCGAGGCTGTGAATAATAGTAGTTGTACCGCGGGGCCGGTCGATACTCATGGGAGTATTCGTGCGAATCACGAAGTTCTTGATGATAGCCGCGATGGTCACGGCGGCTTTCGAAACCTTCCTCATGCGCCCGTTCGTGTCTGTCAGACAATCGGTCGTGAAGCTGTTCATGGCCAGCGCTATGACGACCATAGTCGTCGTACGCAAACGGGGGAAAGGGAGGAAGGCTAAACAGCAGAATGAGTGACGTTGTCAGAACCTTATTTGGGATCACGGTTTGTCTCCATCATGAAAAGCGCAACGGGATCGAGGCAGAAGGTTGATCTAGCTGAGATTCTAATGTCGTAATTATGAACTTGCCCGGAACAGTCCATTTACGAGCCATTAATCTTCAGGCTGGGCCGAAAGAGCAAGCTGCTCGTTCGTATTGCGCAGGAACGATCACCAGGCGAGGTGAAAATCGCATGCGCGTCTCTCAGATGCGCATGCCGCGAATGTCATCGGAAAAATAGTTCCTTCCATTCAGGCACCTATCTCGCCTCGTCTGGATGCTTTCCTGCCCTTTGCGGCAATATCAGAATGCAGGCGACGATAAACGCCGCTAGAATGGCCGAAGCATAGAAGCGGCCGAATGCGAACCCGCCGGCGGAAAGCGGCTTGTCGAGGAGATCGCCTACCGTGGCGCCCAAAGGCCGCGTTAGGATGAATGCGGCCCAGAACAGCAAGGTGTGCGAGATATTCGTGTAGAAATAGGCCGCCACGATCACCGCAAGGCCGGCCGCGAAAATCAAGGCTCCGTATTCGTAGCCGAGGCCGAGCCCATACCGGTCGCTGCCAGCCATCCAATCGCCGAGCGCCGTTCCCAAGGTTTGGGAAAACAGGATCGTGGTCCAGTAGAACATCTCGACCTTGGGCGACGTGATGGTATCCGCCGATACAGACCCAACCGACCAGTACCATACGCCAAGGGAAGCCATGAGAAGCACGAACAGAAGCGAAGTCCCCCCTGGATAACCAATGCCAAGGGAGCGGTCGGCAAAATCGGCCATCGTCGTGCCCGCTGTCGTGGTCGCAACGATCACGGCCCAATAAAGGAAGGGATGGAATTTTTTCACAGATACCTGGGCGGCGATGGCTGCAACAAAGATGCCGATAAAGATCGCGCTGCCGATCGCGTAGCCAAGATGCATCGACATCGAGACGGCATCACCGGCGGTCTCGCCGAGCGTCGTTGCGGCGATCTTGATGACCCAAAAACCCAAAGTGACTGCTGGAACTTTGCTTGAACGAAGATCTATGACACCGGCTGTCTTGCGAAGAGCTTCCATATTGATCAACCTATTGGGGGGGTCGAGAATCGTCGGCCACATTTTGTTGTGCTTAGTCCGTTGCGTAATGTCACGAACTGAATCGCGGACGTCTGGATGGATCTGTCCGGCGGGTGGTTAGCCTGACAGACTTAGGCGCGAATTAGCCCGCTGATACGACAAAAAAAGGTCCGAAGTGACCATGGTCCGGGACACATTCGCTGCATGATCCAGCCGCGGGAGACGAAGATATGCACGACGGCCGCAACAACGTGGATGGCGGTGGCAATCCATCGGATGAAAACAACGACCTGGTTGCAAGACGTCTCTTTGTCTCTCAGAGATCAATTGCAGGGTCTTCCCCGCCCTGCAATTTTTCCTTCACGTGCAAGCGGCGTATCTTAGGATGCTGTGGATTATTTCAACTTCAAGCCAGCCTTCGTCATCCCTTCCGCGATCGCGCTGTGACAGGTCTTGTCATCGTCCTTTTTTAATGCCGTTACGGCTTTCGTCTTTGCGTCGTCTAACGCGGTTTTTGCGACAGGGGTGAGATTCGGGGCCTTGAAGGCTTGTTCCAGTTGGAGCAGATCGCTCTCGCAGTCCGCCCGTGCGGCGCCGGTCAATGCAACGCCGATCGTGGCTGAGAGCAATGCGATTTTTAGAGGATTGTGCTTCATCGGGGTATCCTTTTTAAAGTGAAGGTGGGCCAGATTGCAACAAGCGTTGCCGGTGCTTGAGGCCGAAGTGGCGCCGGACTTCGGCCGGTTTCGTCATCAGGCTTCTGCTGACGCCTGCTCGATGCGGTCGAATCGACTGATCGTCAGGAAGATGACCAGCGCGAGAATGGCGGCGAGGAAGATGAGACTCGTGGTGACCGTGCCCCAGCCCAATCCGCCTGCGATCACGGGCTTGGCGAGAAAGTCGCCGATCGAGGCGCCGAGCGGACGGGTCATGATGTAAGCAAGCCAAAACGAGAGGATCGCGTCCATCTTCACTGCCCGATAAAGTAGCACAATGATGCCGATCAACGCGGCGAAGACGATCGCAGTGGGCCCATATCCCAGATTGAGTTTCTCCGCGATCAGATCGCCTGCCGACGTGCCCATGGCGAACGTGAACAGGATCGCCGCCCAATAGAACAGCTCGCGCCGCGTCGTAAAGATCGTGTGAATCGACAGCGTCTTTTCACTGCGGTACCAGAGTGCGAACACGACTGCGAGGGTCGATCCGAACGCGATGGAAGTGGTAGTCAGGCTAATTCCCATGCCGTCAACCAGATTGTCCGAGATCAGCGTGCCAACGACGCTGATCAGAACGACCGTGACCCAATACAACGGCGGCATGTAACGTTTCGCCCGAACCTGAAAGATCAGCGCCAGGATGAAGACCGCGCTCATCACATAGGATGTGATCGTCAGGCCAAGATTGAGCCTGGTCGATAGAAGATCTGCGGCCGTTTCGCCAACTGTCGTCGCCAGCACTTTGATGATCCAGAAATAGATCGTGACTTCTGGCACTTTGTTCAGCAGCGCCGGCTCACTCGCTTCGGTTCGGTTCATACAATCACTCCGAGTTTTCTTTCAAGAGCCGGCGGGCACGCTGCGGTGCTGACGCATATATGCCAGTGCGTTATGTTGGAAAGTGTAAGGTGCAAGACTTAGTAGCGAATGAGGACGTCGACGATGGCCAGAACCCAATAAGGCATCCGTATGCGCGGAAACAGTCTGTCCAGATCACGCCGGCGTCGGCGCCACGGATAGCGGCGACAGCTCTAGTGCTGAATTCGATTTCCGGCGACCAAGAGCATCGATCCCGTGCTGGAGTGCGGGGTGCGGACAGACCCGTTCAATGTACCGTCGTTGGGGGCGACAGCGCGATACGCAAGCTCAGATCCGCCCGCAGTGAACGAGTACATCAGGAGAATTAGGAGCGAATGAGGGTGGACGCACAACAGCCCGGGGGGAGACACGAATTTAACGCAGGACATTGACAAAGAAGCGGTCGCGCCTTTTGATCACAATAGCACCACCGTTTAGAGTGCGACCGTCATGAGCGGCAAACGACCTGAAACACCAGAAAGTAAGAAAATGCGCGAACGGGCCAGAATGTGTCACCGTCTCGCCGTGGGCGCCGACGATCCGGCGTTTACCCTTAAGCTAAATGCGCTCGCAGAAGAATACGAGGCGATGGCAGTCCAAGCGGAGGCAACAGCGGCTTCTGACAAAAAGTGAGTTTTCAAGCTGGCCGTTACGCCGCGCAACACGAACGGTGTTCGTGCAGTAACATCGTGACCGTTCTTGCGCGACCTTTAAGTTAGCATCCACGCCCTGCTGCGGCAAACAACCAGGGCTTTGTTTACCCCAAACGGTCGCGGGACGAGAAGCTAACTACATCATTAGCGCTGATTGAGAGATCCTTCGTCCAGTAAAGCTGATACGCGTACCCGAAGACCAGCGCGGTCGGCCCGATTCTCGATCTGGATCGCGAAACCATGGCGCGTTGCCACAGCATCGGCGATCGACAACCCAAGTCCACTGCCTTCGACATCAAGCGGTGCCGCGCGGAAGAAACGGTCAAACAGGCGCGGAATATCGGCCTTCGCGACCCCGCAGCCGGTATCCAGAATCTCGACCGCGACCGAATTCCCGTTTTGTCGTACCGAAACGTCAACCGATCCACCGGCCGGCGTGTAGCGAATCGCATTGTCAACAAGGTTGCCAAACAACATTTTCAGATCGGCGGGCCAGCCCTGAACAACGACAGTGTCGCGCGCAGCGATGCCGAGATCGACCCCCTTTGCGTCGGCGAGGGGAACAAAGTCTGCGACGCATTGCGTGACGAGTTCAGAGAGGTCAACTGTCTCTCGTCGCGCTTCGCCGTTCGCGTTCTCCGAACGGGCCAAACGGAGTAATTGCTCCACCAGTGCGGTGGCTCGGCTGACGCCAGCGAGCAGTTCCGAGATCAACGAAGATTGATCGTTGCCCGCGTTCGCGCGCAGATTGTCGATCTGGATGTGTAGCGCCGCCAAAGGCGTCCGCAATTCATGAGCGGCATCCGAGACGAAACGTTTCTGCTGTTCGAGCGCATGTTGGAGGCGATTGGTCAGGACGTTCATGGCCTCGACCATCGGCCGAACCTCAGACGGCACGCCGGCGACCGGAATTTGTTCGCGGCTATCGACGCCACGCTCCGCGATCTCGGCGGCAACGTCCTTCAGCCGCCCGAGCACCTGGCCGAGCGCCCATCCGACGATCAGCCAGGCCAAAGGAATAAGAATGAGAATGGGCGCTCCTGCCTGAATCGCGGCAGCTTCGGCCATTTCCTGACGCACGCTCATGCGTTGGGCTACCTGAACCGAACGGCGGGCGTCGCCAGCCAGGTAGACGCGCCAGTCTTCGCCATTCGCTTGGATTGTGGCGTAGCCTGGTTTTGAAAGGCGCGGTAGGTCGATGCCGCTCGGCGAATTTCGCATCGCTTCGCCAGCTGGATTCCAGATCGCGATGACGAATTCATCCTCCGGATCGTGCTTCGCGCCAGGCGCTTCGGCATTGGCGAGGCCGATGCCTGCGTTGAGCGCGATCTGACGTAACTGACCGTCGAGAAAGTCGGCTGCTTCGCGCCGCGCCAGGTCGTAAGAAACGAAGAAGGCCAATACACCGACAACCGTGAGCAGTGCGGTCATCCATATCAGGGCGGTGCGCCGCAGCGACGTCATGACGCTCCCTTGAGAACTATCCAGCCCGCGCCGCGCACATTGCGAATGATATCCTTGTCGAACTTCTTGCGAATGGAGTGGATCAGAACGTCGATCGCATTGCTTTCCACCTCATCGCCCCAACCGTAAATCCGTTCCTCGATTTCGCTACGCGACAGGATGACGCCGGGACGTTCGACGAGTACGCGCATCAGCGCGAATTCGCGCGCCGGCAGAATAACTGCCGTATTTCGATAGATCAGTTCATGGGTTGCGAGGTCGAGTGCGATCTCCCCAGCCTGCAAAACGGATTGGGCTGCGCCCCCATGGCGTCGCAAGACGGCCCGCATGCGGGAGACCAATTCGCGCATCTCGAAGGGCTTGATGACATAGTCATCGGCGCCGAGGTCGAGACCCGCAACGCGGTCGTCGAGACCGTCGCGCGCCGTGACCACGAGAACAGGAACGCGATTACCGGCGCGCCGCGCCGCGCGCAAAAGATCGAGTCCGAATTGATCCGGTAGCCCGAGGTCCAGGAGGACAAGCGCATGGCCGCCCATGGCCAAAGCCTCCGCCCCGTCGGCGCCGTTGCGCACCCAATCAACCGCCATGCCCTCGCGGCTCAAAGCCACCGACAGGCTGCTGCCGATCATACGATCATCCTCGATCAGTAAGACGCGCATCAACATTCTTTCGTATCAGATGACAGGCGCTCCGGCGGAACCAAGCGAAGATTCATGAGCATTTTCAGCAGCTTGGGAGCCAAGATTTGAAACGCTTTGCCCATTCTCTGGGTCGCCGCACCAGCGCCCCGCCCAGCCTTCGTACGAGGAAGCGAGGACATTTCCAAGGCTTGTCAATCCGCACCTTTTTGTAAGCGCCTCGACTTAGCCCTGAATTAGCAATGAGCTCAAATGAACCCGGCATCATGTTATGGCCACACCGGACTTACGCTAACTAATCCGGCCTTCTGCTCGAACGCCATAGGCCTAAGATATCCGATTTTCGAGCATCGACGCTTTAGATTTGGAAGCGGTCAATGCAATCGAGCACGTTGGGTTTACCTAGTGTGTCATTCATTCGGTCTCGAAGACTCTCACCATTTCGACGCCACAAACTTTGCGGCGATCGGTCATCCGTCGCTCGAGCCGCTCAGTCGCAAATTGGCTACCCTGCCGGATTAATGCAGCTGCGCGGCAGACGAACGATGCAATTATCGCGAGCCCACCATCTTTTCCCGGTAACCCACTGAACCTAACCGATCGCGCCCACTTCTGTCGTCTGACTCCGATCTGAGGCTTTCGATCGGTTGATCGATCGCGCAGGCTTTTCGTCAACTTTTGGTGCACCAAGTCCATTTTAGTCGAATCGGTCATTCTCTGTGAGCTGCGGCTGCGATAAATTGGCCGCTCGTCCAAACGCCAAACTGCACCCTTGCCCGCTAATGACAAAGAGGGCAGTTAAATGAATTCTATCCGATTTCTCCGTGCTGGAGCCGTGATTTTCACAATCGCAAGTTTAGCTTGGTTGATCGAAACAGTAGCCGAGCATAATGGCACAACGGTAGAAATCTCTGTTGGCGCGCTGCTCGTGACGCTAGGAGCGGGATGGCTGCTTTGGGAATTTCTCGGCGCCCCCCTAACCGATGACGTGCGCTGGTATCGCCGCGACACGACGCAGTGGGGGAGGAAAAATTTGGGAGACCGAACTGGCTGGCCGATGCTCATGCCCGTCAGCGCACTAATTCTCCCCTAATTGTCTCCCGCTAGAATTTTTGCTGCACGGCGCTGGTCGCTGCATCAACCGTAGCCTGGGCTGTCTCCTCGTGAATTTGACTCTTTTCGCGGCGATGGCGGCACGTTCGGACGCCGCGCCGGCCAGATGGCGCCGGCCGTTTCTGGCATGGCTCGACGGGATCGAGAAGGGATGGGCGATCCCGCTCCTCATCGTTGGGTTCGCCGCGATCTGGCTGCTGTTTCTGGTGATCGCTTATCTCAGCGGCGATTTGCATCCGGACGTGTTGGAAACCTGGTCGGTCGGCCGAAGCTTCGCATGGGGTAATGCCAAGCATCCGCCATTGATGGGGTGGGTAGCCCGCGTCTGGACGCTGGTATTCCCGCTAACCGACTGGTCGTTCCAGTTAATGGCGATGACCAACGCCGCGGTCGCGCTATGGGCGGTCGATCTGATCGCACGCCGATTCGTGCGAGGCGACAAACGGGCGGTGGTGCTGCTGCTCCTGATGCTGCTGCCGGCCTATCAATTCCACGCCCAGCGATTTAACGCCAACGCCGTATTATTGGCGATCTGGCCGCTGGCGACCTATTGCTTTCTGCGCTCGTTCGAGACCCGTCAGATCAAATGGGCCGCTGCCGCCGGAGCACTGGCTGCGATTGCGATGCTGGGGAAATATTACTCGGTATTTCTGGTCGGCAGCTTCGTTTTTGCAGCCGTTTGTCATTCGCAACGGCGACTCTTTTTTGGATCATGGGCACCCTGGGTTTCGGCGCTTGTCGGCTTGGTCGTCCTTGCGCCTCATATCGATTGGCTGGCGACAACGGGAGCTACCCCGTTCGAATATGCCATGGCGGCCCACGGCGGGAGGGGGTTCTGGTTGTCGATTCAGGAGGCCTGCATGTTCCTCGTTGGGATAGCCGCAATTTGCAGCCTTCCCGCGCTGTCCTGGATACTAATCGCCGAGTCCAGGCTGAAGAGATTTCCCGCTGATTTCAGGGCGATGAATTCGGGCTTGTGGCTTCTGTTCCTCGTTTGCGCTGGGACAGTTGGCTTTCCCCCAATCGTAGCCGTCGCTTTCGGTACGGATATGGCTTCGCTCTGGGCAATGCAGGGGCTGTTCCTGATCGGGATTCTCGTCGTCTGCGGCGCCAGCTATCCGATCGAGCGATTTTACACGGTCAATCTGGCCGTGCTCGTGATCGGCATGGCTTTGGTGGCGGTGACCGTCGCGGCGCCAGTGCACGCCTTCTACCGGAATGCCCACGGCTACGAAGAGCGCCGCAACTTTTACCGGCTGGCTGCGCTGGAATTGACGCGACGATGGCACCAGGTGTCTTCCTCCCCGCTTCCGGCCGTCAGCGGCGATGATTCGCTGGCACTTGCGACAGCATTCTACAGTCCGGATCATCCGCGTTACCGGCGGCCGTTTGCTTTGCAATACCAATGGGGATGGGCTGCAATGTGCTTCAGCGATGAGGAGGTTTGCAGTGCGTGGATCCGGAATGTACGCGCAACCGCACCCAATTCCATCCGCTTTGATTTCGACGTGGCTGGGAGCCTGTGGGGTCGGCCCGGCGTGTCCGCGAAGATTGCTGCGGTGATGGTTCTGCCCGGCGATGGGAAAGCCCATTGACCGAACTATCCGCCAAGTGGGCAAGCCCGAGAGAGCTAATTCGCTGCTAATAGTGCGTCGCTACAGTCTTCCATGGCAACACTGGCACCCGAGGCTTGTTCTGCGTGGCGGCGCAATCCGGTAAGGTCAATCAATTCAATCGAAAAGAAGAACCAGCATCGACAAAACCGTTGACGCAAATCCAGTGTCAATTTTGCCGAATTTTCTTGCAGAAAGCTGGAATGCTAGAAACTTTGAACCATCGTATGTTCGACGCGCTTGCCGCACCGCACGGACTTGCCGGAGCGTCACTCCTCGCCATCCTTCTGCTCGCGCAAGGGGCGATCTATGCTGGTCCAAGCGTTCTGGTATTTCTCTGGATTTTCGGCGAAGCCGACGACCGCCGAGCCGCCGTCGGTGCCTGTCTTTCCTCGCTGCTCGCGCTGGCGATAGCTCACGTGATCTCTTCCGCCTACATGCACCCTCGCCCATTCATGGACGGTCCGGTTCGCAATTATCTCGGCCACAGTCCGGATAGCTCGTTTCCGTCCGATCATAGCACCCTGCTTTTTGCTCTTGGATTTGCATTGTGGATCTGTCCGCCTCGCCAAGGCCGCTGGTTTGGGGGTTTGCTTTTGGCCATTGGCATCGCCGTCGGTTGGGCGCGGATTTGTCTCGGAGCGCATTATCCGCTGGACATCGTAGGGGCGGCGCTCGTCGCGGCGGTCTCGGCCTGGACATTCGCGTTGCCGGCGGGGCGAGCTTTGAGCGCGCATATAGCAACATTTTGTGAATGGCTCTTCGGTTGGTCAATCGCCGGAAGGAAGAAGAATATCCGACGAAGCTAATGCTGACGGACCTTTGCTGTTTTGGATGGTGTTGCCCCCATGCGAAGACCCCCTAAAAAGCCAAACCAAAATTACCTGGATTTCCAATGAACGAGAAGCGAATAGCATCACGACATCGCGTCTTGAAAGCCGGTAAAATCTCGTTTGACGGTAGCACCATCGACTGCTCTGTCCGCAACATATCAAGAACCGGCGCGGCGTTAGAGGTCGCAAGCCCCATCGGAATCCCTCAAACCTTTATCCTGGTCATCGAAGCCGATCACGTCCGACAGCTCTGTCACGTCATTTGGCGCACGGAAAAGCGGATGGGCGTCGCATTCGATCAGAACTGACGCGAGGTCTCGCGTCGCGCCGGTTCCAATGCAAATCGCCCGTGCATACCGCGAGATTGGCCGCGAATAGCGCACACCTCATTCGCTGCTCACTTTGGAGGCCTATGGTCGTCGAACGGGCGACTTATAACTCCCAAGGAAAATACATGACGAAAGTTTCGATCTTTCTAGCCCGCGCGCTCCTCGGAGGAGCCCTCATCCTCACGACTGCAACTGCCTCTTATGCCCTTGAAGGCGGCAGGCTGTCGAAGGAAGCAACAATCACCCTCGATCAAGCCCGGGACGCCGCAATGAAGGCGCAGCCCGGCAAAATTCTTGACCAGGAACTGGAGCATCGGAAAGGCGGTTCCGGTTTGCGTTATTCCTTTGACATCAAGGTCGGGACGGTCACCCACGAAGTCGGCATCGACGCCAAGACGGGCTCCGTTCTGCAGAACTCCGCAGAGGGTAACAAGTGATGTCCCGTGGAAGGCAGCAAGAGTTGGCAGCCATGAAAACAACCTACTTTGCCAGATCGACCCCGCAAGCGCTCGCTCTCGTCGTC
>CADEDX010000011.1:0-8193 GCA_902826195.1 uncultured Bradyrhizobium sp.
TAGATCCTCGCCGGATACCTGCAACTCAACAAGGCGGCCCACCCCGGAGGAATACCCTGCATGTAATTGACCACCACTCGGACCGACTGCAACATCGTTGCTTCCTTTGGAATGCAGTTCTTGAACCCTTCGGGCAGCGCATTTCCAAGGAATAATAGCGTCTTGATCACCCCGATGCAGTGACCGTCTCCGACAGTAAGGCGCTCGTTGCGATGAAGTGCTGGCAATGCGGAAGCATAAAGTTGCCACCACTAAAGTCCTGCGCTGCTTCGCCGCGGGCGGTGAGCGTATGCAAGAAAATCAGCGTTAGTCCAGCCACCAGCCTCATTTGCTTTTGCTCTTCAGTCCCAACTCGACCAGCCGCCGGATGGATAATTCATTCGGCATTGCTGGCTTCCGAAGGTCTCAATTTCGCGGAGAACAACTTCGACGCCATCAGTACAAATTTTAAGCAGCTGAGGGTCTATTATTCCCAACTTAGCCGCCGACTCGATCACTGCGCACCGTGCGGCCCCGATGGTATCGGCCCGCTGTTCGGTTGGAAGCTCGGCGATCGTCATCGCAGTCTGGTGAACGAACCGCGTAATAGCCGCAACAGCCCTTTCCTGTTTCGTTGTCAATTCATCCCTCAGCACCAGCTCTCACTGTCGTCGCCGCGTTCCAGGTAGGAGCGATGAATGCTAGTCCGTCGTGTTCCCATCAAATAGTGCGGCGACGGATATGCTGCGGCTTTTGCAGCTGGAGAGCACGACCACTGTTCCAGTTCTACTTTTTCGTGTCCTCGTTCAAACTGGCAGATTTGCACTCGGTGTCAGTAATTTCGGAAAGAGCCATCTCCGCTGAAAACTCGGCAATCGAATAGTTTTTGCTGCCGTCGCTGATGAGTACGTTTTGGAGATGCTTGGCGACCTGCCATTCAACGGCTTTGGCGAATGCTTCCTTGGCGGTAGTGGCGGGTATTGAAACTAGGTGGTCGTCGACGGTAACTTTCACGAGGAATGGCGGTTCCAATTCCTGAAAAGCTTCGAAGCTGCGGCGTTGATTTTATCTCGATCATTCCCGATTCGGCGGATCAGTTCACTTAAAAAACGCCCCGACGCGGGGCTGGTTTACGCCAGGCCGTCCACTGCGCTCAAACAAGCGCATCTCCTGGAACCGAGCTGACGTAGGAGTGTTCCGCCCGCCGTTGCTTGTCCTTGACCTCTGAAACCAAGGGGTGGGGCCACCCGTAGCCGTTAAGCGAGCGGCCCCTGCCGACCACTTCCAATTGCCCTGCCACAAACAGAAGCGATGGTCGACTCCACGGCTACGTGATGGAACCGACCAAAGTTTCAAAAAAAGAGGCCGCCATATTGAGCGGCCTCTTTTGTTGTCGCAGATCCGCACAAGCTGGCGTCGATCGACCGGTATGAAGACTGTCCTGGACAGATGCTTCAGTTCCCAGGTTCAAGGCCGGGCTGGCCATTCAACTCGGCCCAAGTATCACGCACAGCACCACCGCCGCACCCGCGATCAGACTGATGGTCTCCAAAATGAGAGCGCGTTCCATACCCCAATAAACTGACCGGGAAACGGCACGTTCCCAGGTCGATCCGGCGCCGCGTCTACGCCGAAGATTGCCAAACACGTGGCCAGAACCGTAGCTAGCCTTCTGAGTTGGCAGAAAGTTCAGCAAAATCATATAGGTTGACAGGACACCCCTGGCTCGAGATCAGGTGCGCGCGCTGAAAGACGCCAAGCGACGTCGACCTCGCTGCGATGAAGCACCCGCCGACCACCTGCGTGCACGATCTCGCCAAGCCGGCTGCGCTGCCGCAAATGCGCCAGGGCGGGCCGGCGTCCATCCGCAACTCTGCTACAATTGGGCTCGCAGCCGCGCCACCCTCGAACCGAAGCCTGACCCATGTGTAATCTCTATTCGATCACGACCAACCAGGCTGCCATTAGCGCGTTGTTCCGCGTCGTGAACCGATACGTTGGCAACCTGGCTCCGATGCCGGGGGTTTTTCCTGACTACAAGGCACCGATCGTGCGCAACGGGGCCGAGGGCCGCGAACTCGCTACAGCGCGGTGGGGAATGCCGTCGTCGTCAAAGGCGCTCATGGATGCCACAAAGAAACGAGCCGAAAAGCTTCTGGCCAAAGGCAAGACCGTCGATTTCAAGGAACTGCTGCGGATGGAGCCGGATGGCGGCACGACCAACATCCGCAACGTTAAGAGCAAACACTGGACGAAATGGCTGGGAGCCGAGAACCGCTGTGTGGTGCCGTTCAACTCATTCAGCGAGTTCAACAAGGCCGAGGGCGGCGATATCTGGTTCGCACTCGCTGAGACCCGTCCCCTCGCCTGCTTCGCCGGCATCTGGACCAACTGGACGTCCGTCCGGAAGGTCAAGGAAGGCGAGACGACCAACGACATCTTCGCGTTTCTCACGACGGAGCCGAACGCAGAGGTCGGGGCCATTCACCCGAAGGCGATGCCGGTGATCCTGACGACGCCGGACCAAGTCGAGACCTGGATGACGGCTCCTTCAGACGAGGCCCTGAAGCTGCAGCGGCCACTTCCAGACGACACGCTCCGGATTGTCGCGCGTGGCGTCAAGGAAGACCTCGCCGGGCCGACGACATGATCGACGAGACTGACGAACAGGCGGGGCCCTCCTCGGGCAGCCAGCGGAAGATCATCCACGTCGATATGGATGCCTTCTACGCGTCCGTCGAGCAGCGGGACAACCCGGATATGCGCGGCAAGCCGGTCGCCGTCGGCGGCTCCCGCGAGCGCGGCGTCGTGGCTGCTGCCAGCTACGAAGCCCGCACATTCGGCGTCCGGTCCGCCATGCCGTCCGTCACTGCGAAGCGGCAATGCCCCGACCTGATTTTTGTGAAACCCCGCTTCGAAGTCTACAAGGCGGTCTCGGAGCAGATCCGCCAGATCTTCGCCGAGCACACCCCGATCATCGAGCCACTGTCGCTGGACGAGGCCTACCTCGACGTGACCGAAAATCTCAAGAGCATTCCTTTGGCCCGGGACGTCGCGCTGGCGATTCGCGCGAAGATCAAGGAGGTAACCGGTCTCAACGCTTCGGCCGGCATCTCCTATAACAAGTTTCTGGCGAAGCTCGCCTCCGACCACCGCAAGCCGAACGGCCAATACGTCATCACGCCTGAGATGGGCCCGGCGTTCGTAGAAAACCTGCCTGTCGTCAAGTTTCATGGAATCGGGCCAGCGACCAGCGCCAGGATGAACGCACTGGGGCTCTACACGGGACTCGATATTCGCAATCAGTCGTTCGAATTTATGCAAACCAATTTCGGCAAGGCTGGAAGCTACTACTATTGGATATCGAGGGGCGTCGACAACCGCGAGGTCAAAGCCGACCGTGTGCGGAAATCCGTCGGCGCTGAAAATACCTTCCTGAGCGACCTCACCGAATTTGAGACGATGCTGTCTGAACTGCAGCCGTTGATCAACAAGGTTTGGCGGCACTGCGAAGACAGAGGCACGCGGGGCCGGACAGTGACGCTCAAGGTGAAGTTCGCCGATTTTGAACTGATCACCCGGAGCCGAACGGTACTCGACTCGGTCGGCAGTCGCACCGAGTTGGAGGATGCGTCGGCCGAGCTGCTAAAGGCCCTATTTCCGATGAAGAAATCAGTCAGGCTGCTGGGAGTTTCGATTTCCTCCTTTGTCGGTGTAGACGTATCGCCGCAGATACCGCTTCTTTGACGTTCAGTTAGCTCGGCAGTAGCTCGCGGTCAGCGCTATGAAAGGACCTCTAACGCAACATTCGAATGAGATGCTAGCGAGCATCACCGGTCCATAGATATCGCGAATTTCGATTGAAAGATCCCGTGTGGCATCGTGACCATTGCTCAAAACGTTGTCTCTTGCCAAGTCGACAAGGGCCTTCGCTGCCACGTCTCGCACGGCGTCGATTGTCGCAAACTCGGTACCATTTGGGTCGGGCTTAAGGATGCCTCCTTCACGGAGGTCGAAGAAATATCGCCGCATCACCATTCCGCATCATCAGTCAAGTCGCGGCGCATAGACGCGCTGCGCTGGCGGGCCAAGCGAGCCTGCGTTGCGCCCTTGAGCTTTTTAGCAACCAAACACAGCGAGCGGAGTTGCCAAATCGCATATGCCGGGTGACAACCGGACGCAATGAGGATGTTGGACGCGGAGCATTTTTCCGGTTTCTGCCCGCGACATCAACGCATCGGTACGCGCTGACAACTAACTCATTCTCGGTATGTGCGCCCCCCTTGTCAGTGGCGAGCATAATGCCGAGATATTTCTTTAATTTGGTGGGGACTATCGCCGCACATGACACTGTAGGTCATGAATGCGTTAATGATGAAGAAGCACGCGACCACGGGAGTTTCATCGCCCATCGTATCGGGACAGAAAAGCCGGAAATGGTGCGAGAAAGAAACTCGATCTGCATCGTGAACGAATCCAACCAGCAGATCGCCGTCATCCCGTTAGCCTCGACGATAGACTAGTTTGTTTGATTGCATGCAATTGTGATATTGCAGCGGCCTCCTTCATCTTCGAGTATTTTGTTTATGCGAATCTGCGTTTAGAATCGACGCGCTTGGCCAGGAGCTTTTCTTGCTTGGGGCTTGGCTCCAACTGTGCGGCTTTGGAACGAGCGTCCAAGACCGCGGCAATTGGAACAATGAAGCTCTGTCACTACGTTCGCAGGTCCTTCAAAAACTCGATTTCCTCAACCGCACTGGCGCGGTCCTCCGTACCGGGCTTCTTCGACAGGAACTCTAGAAGAGCTTCATCGGTGCTCTCAGGCTCCTCTTCGTTTCTCCCGAACATCAGCAAGATGCGCTCGATAACCTTGCCCATGGTTTCCTCCTAAAAAACCAGTCATCTAACGCGAATCAATTCTGAACGTTCCAATGCATGGAACATGCTGGTGAATCGAGCATTTCCTCGGCGGCGCGTATGGTTCCTGTTCGAATCCGGTCGCGTAAGGTAGCGAGGCCCATTTTGGACTGGCTGCGAGGCTACGCCGGAAGAGTATGCGACGGGCTTCACGTTCACCATCGAAAGCGCTGCCTGCAACTGGACGAAAGCGGGCGTCCACGCGGATCTACATGCCGATGCGGACTTGCTCGCTTGACCGAATGTTTTGGGTAGAATTACTGCAAGCCGATCGAGCGTTCTCAGTGGCACTGCGGACCCATCGCAACCCTTTATTCAGGAACGCGCGCCACCATGTGTGATGGACGATCACGCCCTGACCGGGATACTACGCAATAATCGGTGGCGATGGCCGACTGGTTTGCGCCCGGCCTTCTCAAGCCGCGTCCGAACCGTCGCGTCCGCCTGCCGAGCTGGTTCGAATGCTTGAACCGGCCCCGCCAATCCATCGCGCACTTGACGCTGTGGTCAGTTGCCCTGCTTGCTTGCGAGGAACTATGACGGTCAGCAAAGAGACTGAAGGCGCCCGGCCCCACTCTAAGCTAATTGCCCTCGCCGACCAGCACAAAAGGCGCCCATACCGAAGGCTCAGCGTTGCGATTCAGCGAGCGGTCCGCAATCAATGCCTTGGTTGAGCGGCGGAGCGCCTCGGCGCGCCCGATCGATGGATGCTTCGCCAGTTCCGAGAACGCGCCGGTGGTAAGTTTCACCGCGGCCGCCGAATCCACCGGCCAGTGCGATACGAGGAGCGCTCGTGCGCCGGCATAGAAGAAGGCTCGCGCCAGTCCCGATAGACCTTCGGCGCCGGGCTTGTCGCCGGCGGCGGTGTTGCAGGCCGACAATACTGCCCAGTCGGCATCGAGTCTGAGTCTGGCCACTCGGCTCGCGGTCAACAGACCGTCGTCGTCGGCGGTGGGGTTGTCCGGCAGGCTAAGCACAAGCGCCGGCTCGCTCAGCCCGTTCACCTCGCCCGCTACCAATCCGTGCGTTGCAAAATCCACAACGCGGTATTGCTCCAGTGAAGCGGTCCTGACGCTGGTCACCGTCACCTCGCGCCCGAGGCGAACTTCGTTATCCGGCGCACCAAGCTTTCTTGCAACGGCGCGAAGCTCGTCTCCGGTCTCGGGGAGCGCTGGTAATCCCTTGCGCAACGCTTCGAGATCGACTTGCGTGCCCTTGTAATAATCTTGGTAAGGCTGCACGCTACGGGCGATCCCTTTCTTTTCACCGCCGGAGCGGCGGAAAATTGGGTCGCCGACGCCGATGCCCGGCTTTGTCGCACGCGAGGCCTTGGCAAAGCTGCGCAGCGCCCGAATGCTGGCGACTGAGGGGAGCACGGTGATTGCCTTGTCGTTCAGCAACCACTCCGCGCTGCGAAAGCGATCCTCGGGGCTAACCGCCGGGTCCAGCGGCCTAGTGACAAGCACCTGGAACGGCAGGCTGGTCAGCGACCCCGCGGGCACCACCAGCAGCTTTGGCTTGTTGGCGATAAAGCCTTCCATGCGGCCGAGCAGCGCCTGGTAGAGTTCGTGTGAGGCAACGAGATCGAACGGGGCGAGCGTACTCGCCTCCGCATTGAACAGGCCGGCGCGCAGCTTGCCGACGGCTGCGCTGATCGCAGTAGCGCCCTGCGGAACGAGATGCCAGGCGCTCGCTTCCCGCGTGACCGCGAACACATAGCTTTGATGGTCCAGGATGAGATAGGACACCAGTGCCTCATCCGGCTTGAGCAACGCCTGGGTCTGCGAGATCGACAGCGTCGCTGGCTTCGATAAATCGGCGTAGCTAGGATAGTTGCGTAGCAGCCGCGCGGATGCATCGTCGAAGGATTGTTGCGCGCGCTGATGCTCAATCCGCAAGCCACCGATCAGCGCGTTGTTGCGGCGGCCTTCAACGGCGCCGAGTTCGGTAGTGATCCGCTTGTCGAGACTGACGAGCGTCGCCTTTAAATCCTGTTGGCGACGGATCGCGGCGGCAATGGCATCGTTGCCGGCGGCGAAACGCACGGACATCTGCGCCAATGCCTCTGCGGCCTTGGTCTCGTGGCTGCGTTGCGCTGCCGCAAACGCCTCCTCCCTGGCCGCGTTGTCTGGTTTGTCAGCACCGACCTGCCAGAGGGCCTCCACCAGCGCAGTGTCGAGGTCACGGAACTGTTCGATCGCAGCGGCCCCGCCGGTCGGCCCGGCATTGTCCGCCGCCGCGCGGCGCAGGATCTCCAAAGCCTCTCTCCAATGCCCCTCATGGCCCGCGACGCTGGCAAGATTGACCCGCGTATATAGAGTCCTCCGATGCCGCGCTCCCAACTTGGACTCGGCGATCTTAAGCGCCCGTTCGAGGCGGTCGTGGGCCTGAGTATAATTGTCACGAGCAACGTCGAGAAATGCCAAGCTGCGAAGGTCATCGACAAGCTCCGGATGGTAGAGACCATAGATTCTCTCATCGATCCTCAGCACCTGGTCGAACTTCTCCTGTGCCGGTCCGAGCTGGCCACGTGACTGCTCGAACCGCGCTAAACTCGCCAGCGCGGTTGTGGTTTGCCCGGCTTCCTCTCCGAACTTACGCTGCAGGACGCGCAGCGCCTTCTCGTAGAGCGGCCCTGCCTGGTCATACTTGCCCACCAGCTGGTAGGTATTGCCAAGGTTGACGAGGCTGCGCGCGACATCGGGACTTTCTGGGCCGAATGCCTTTTCATGAATCGCAAGTACCCGCTGCTGCAGCCCCATAGCCTCTGCAGCGCGGCCCACGTCGAGATAATTGTTCGCGAGGTTGTTCAGTGCGATCGCGGTCATCGGGTGATCGGCGCCGAATACCTTCTCATCGATCAGCAGCGTCCGCTTGTAGAGCTCCTCGGCTTCTGAAAAGCGCGAGGCGGCACGCAGTACCAATGCCAGATTGCCCATCGTCGCACCGACATTGGGATGCTGGTCTCCGAGCTTGTCGCGAACGCCGGCAAGGGCGCGGTTGAAGATCGCTTCGGCTTCCGGCAGCCGGCCAGCGTCCTTGTAGAGGTTGCCGAGATCGTTGAGAATCTTCTCGTAATGTGGAGCGTTCCGGCCATACTTGCGCTCAAGCATCGCAAGGCCTTGCTGGAGCAGTTTTTCTCCATCATCGAAGCGCCCTTGCAGCCCATACAAATCGCCAAGATCATCCATCGCTGCGGCGATGCCGGCGACATCGGGACTCTTGCGCTGGATCGCAAGCGCGCGTGCGAAATAGCGCTCTGCGTCCGGATAGTTCTCCTGCTCGCGAGCGATCGCG
>CADEDX010000011.1:8203-29520 GCA_902826195.1 uncultured Bradyrhizobium sp.
GAGGGAGGACAGCGGCCCGACCAAGTTGGGGTCGTCGGGTCCGAGCGCTTGGCTTCCAAGCGCAAGCGCGCGCTCGGAAACGGTCTTCGCTTCGCTGCGGCGCTCAACCATCATCAACGACGCTGCCAAGATGTTCACCGTGCGTAGCGTCGAGGCGACGTCATTGTGGCGCAGCTTGATCGCCAGCGCCGCGTTGAGCCGGTCCACGGCATCGCGATAGCGGCCTAAATTGTGCAAGAACATGCCCTGATTGTGCAGTACGCCTGCGAAGTTCATGGTCTGGGTGCCTTGCTGACGCCGCACCAGACCCTCGAGCTGAATCGCCGCGGCGAGCCCCTCGGCATTCTTACCCGCATCGACATCGGCTGTGATCTGCTCGGACAAGCTATTGATGGTCGAACCGCGCTGGGCCAGCGCTGGCGGGCAGCCAGCAGCGCACGCCGCGACGAGCATGACTATCCGCAACGCGCCGCGGGTTCGGCTGCCGGTCGCCATTTCGCGTCATCCGCTGGTTTCGCTGGCGCCAAAGATAACGCCGGTCGCGGCGATGTCGAGTTCAGAAAAGCTAGCAAGTCGTTGAGCAAGCGAAATCCGAAATGGGATCCAACCGGGCATCTGCGGGAGCTGCAACGATCGTCAGCCTTGAGTCCCTTCAGTTCCGGGGCACGTCAATCGAACGCAAAGCGGCGGCGCAGTTACAAGTCCGGCCTCTGCCTCACTGAATCAGGAACAATTATCGATATCGCACCATCTGCGAAGCCACTGTGCGCGCAGCATGGCAAAGCTTCAATTGCTCGCTGCCTAAGGTGATGTTTGTCACATACGACAGCTTATGCTGACACGTGCTTGACGCTCAAATTATAACAGCTGCCAAAACTTATCGACAATTGAGACGTCCAGAAGATGCAGGCAGTCTGAATTTAGCGGTTAGATTGCCGATGGCGAAAAAGCAGCCAGCCGCCTCTCTTGAATCGATGTCACAAACCGGCATAATTGTTTCTTTATCTTACCGGTTTTACAGGTGCTCTTTTGACGGGTGGCGGCGCTGCTGACGGACGAGGTGCCGAAGGCATCCGCAAGCTGGATGGTTCCAGCCGACCGCAATGGCGCCGGGTAGCTCCGCCTCTGATCGGAGGCCTGATCGCCGGCATCGTTGTTGCAGCAGCACTGTCACCACCAAGATCCAGCACAGAAGGAGCCGATCTCGCCGGCGTCGCTGGCTCTCAGATCGATGCCGCCACCGCCACCATGAATCTCGATGCCGCAAAGGACGCGATCGGCGACGCGAAAAGCTGCCGTGTCCCGCTTGCGGAAATTACGCTGGCCGCGGCGTCGGGCACGACATCGATGGTTCGCGTTCGCTCCGGCAGCTATTTATCGCCGCCCTTCACATTGACCGATCGGCCGCAGCGCATTGCCATTCCATTCCCGGCGCCCTACCCGACCGGCCGCGGCACGCTATCGGTCGAGGGCCAGGCGTCGAATCTCGCCGTCGCCCTGGCCCCGACCTGGAACGTCAATTCCCTGACCGGTACCGCGGTCAGGAACGTCATATGGACCCCGAAAGCCGGCTGCTAACCGAACGAGCACGCGACATGAGCAAGTTCTTCACCGACCGTCCCATGCTTGGCTTTCTTATCGTCTCAGTTCTCGCAGCCGTGATCAGTGCCTGGGTGCTGAATCCATCAGGTAGCCCCATCGACGCCATTAGAGCATTGATAAACGGATTGAATTTCGCGAAAGCTACCGCAGCTTTATTGATCCTGCTGGCAGGTGCCGGCATCACCTACATCGCATGGCGACTGGCGTCCGATCCCTCCGCGATGGGGCTGGTGCCGGCCGGCGCGGGCTACACCGTCGGCCGCCGGCTGACCGTAAAGGCACCGGATTCAACGACCAAAATCGTCACCCGGACGGCCGACGACGCGCTCGATGATCTTGCAGACATGATCGGTCTTAGTCCGGTCAAGGAGGAGGTCAACAAGCTGCTCGCCAGTCTGGAGGTCGAACGCAAGCGGCGCGAACAGGGCCTGCCTGTTGCGCCAACCAGCCGCCACATGGTTTTCACCGGACCGCCCGGAGTCGGCAAAACCGTGGTCGCGCGCGCCCTTGGTGAAATCTATTGCTCGCTCGGCGTGCTGCGCAAAGGCCACCTGGTCGAGACCGATCGCGGCAAGGTGGTGGCCGGCTTTATCGGCCAGACTGCGATCAAGATGCTGGAAGTTTGCAAGTCCGCGCATGACGGCATTCTATTTATCGATGAAGCCTATGCGCTCGCCAGCGATCCAGGCAGCGGCTCGGATTTCGGCCGCGAAGCGATCGATACCCTGCTCAAATATATGGAGGACAATCGCGATCGCCTGATCGTGATTGCGGCGGGCTATCCGGACGAAATGCGGCGCTTCATCGGCGCCAATCCAGGGCTCGCCAGCCGTTTCACCAAGACCATCAATTTCCCATCCTGCGAAGCATCGGAGCTCGCATCGATATTGCAGGTGATGGCCAAGCAGCAAGGGTATTTGCTCCCTGAGGGTTTCGAACCGAAGTTCAAGAGTTGGGTCGATGCCGAACGCGGCAGCTCGGACTGGGGCAATGCGCGCTCGATTAGGACGCTGCTGGAAAAGGCACGCGAAGCGCACGCGGTGCGCAGCTATTCCGACGCCGCGGCTGACGTATCGAAGCTTGAACTCGCTGATCTCGAAAGTGCCTACGCCGCGATGGGATATCGCCAATGACCCGGTTTGTGCCTCAACTCGCAGCGCTGCACGGTGGCCTTTGGGCCGTCGACCCCTGGTATCAGCGCAGTTGGTTCGTCGCACCTCCCGCGATCGCTCTGGTGCTGGCCGGGTGGCTGATGAGCGGCTCCGCGCCGCCGGGGACGGCGCCGTGGGCGAAACCTGCAACGCCGGCGCCGGCTAATTCCAGCACGCCACCGACAAGCAGCAAACCGGTACCTCAGCTGCAGCAAACCTGCCGCAGCAACAATGTCGACAAGGCTCAGGGCATCGCGGCCTGCACGGACGCGCTGGCTGACACCAGTATCGATGCCAATACCCGCTCCGATCTGCTGACCCGCCGCGCATATCTGCGCAACCAGACGCCCGAGGCCTTGGCCGATCTCAATGAAGCGATCCGGCTCAATCCGGATAATTACTGGTCACTGGCACGGCGCGGCGCTCACCGGTTGGCCGAGCGAGACTTTGCGGGCGCCGCGGCCGATCTCAACAAGTCGATCGGTCTTAATGCGACGTTCGACTATGCGTGGCTGTCCCGCGGCGAGATGCATTCTCAACAGCAGCAGCATGACCTGGCGATTAAGGATCTGACAGAGGCGATCAAACTCGAAAATGCCTATACCCGAGCCTATTATCTGCGCGGCCTGGCGGAGTTCAACAAGGGTCTCTATGCCGCCGCAGCGCGTGACTTCAGCGAATACCACAAGCTCAATCCTTCCGACCTGGCGGGCTTGCGCCTGCGCGGCAATTCCTATGTCTACGCAAAACAGCTCAACGAGGGCATCGCCGATTTCGGCGAGGTGCTGCGGATCAGCCCGCGCGACCAGTTTGCGCTGGCGCTGCGCGCAAGGGCCTATTACTGGCAGAAGAAATACGATCAGGCACTCTCGGATGCCAACGAAGCGCTGGAAATCGACGGCTCGATGGCGATCGCCAGCGAGGTCAGAAGCTGGATCAACTTCGACCGCGGCAGATACGATGCCGCGATCGCCGACCAGAACAACGCAATCAAGGGAGGGCCCAGCGTCGAGAAACTCCAGCTCCGCGGTCGCGCCTTGATGGGCACGGGACAGCTCGATGCCAGCTATCGCGACTTCAAGCAGGCCGAGCAGATGGATCCCAAGGCCGGTTACACGCAGTACCTGTTAGGTCTGGTGTCCGAGCGCCGCGAAAATGCGCGGGTTCGTCGCTGCGTTGCCGGCGCAATGTCGCAAGAGGACTATGCCAAAATGCCAATCGGAGGCGACCCGAATTGTTCGCGCAATCCAGACTATGCCGAGACCGCAGCGTATTTTACCAAGAGCATCGCGCTTACGCCGAACTTCGCGCCGAGCTATTTCGACCGCGCGCGCATCCTTATGGCACAGCGACAGCTCGATCGAGCCGAGGCTGACGTCGAGACTGGCATCAAGATTGATCCCAACAACTCGGAAGGCTACTTGGCGCGCGGTAATCTCGCGTTGACGCGCGAGCGTTGGCGGGACGCCATTGACGATTACACGCGTTCGATTGGCATAAACTCAAGATCCGCAATGGCCTTCCTCAACAGGGGCCAAGCCTATCTCAAGCTCAACGAGCGCAACAATGCCGTCAATGATTTACGAACGTCATACGGACTTGATTCGAACAACGATTACACGAAAAACCTTCTGCGCTCCCTCGGTCAGCGCATTTGAACCGCGGCATTTCCAACAAACTGCGAAAATTCGCCTGCGACGGATCGGTGCATGCTGCAAGCTTGGTTGTCGAAGCTGTGCCGGCCAATCAAGATATGAGTTTCAAAGTCTAACGCTGGAAATCGCAGCTAGTCTTGCTGGCCGCCGATACAAGGATCACAGACTTAAATTGAGAGCCGCCTTTCGCGATCTTTCTGATGCTGCATGTCTGCAAAATTATGCCACATGCATGGGACCGGCACACGCACCCTTCACAACAGCGGCCATTCGCAATTCAGATGTTTAAACCACAGTAACGGCTCATGACACATGCAACGGCGCTGACCGTCCCGGCCCTCTTGATCGATAAGAAGTCGCGTCACGGCTGCTTTCGCCGGATACCAATTGCCCCGGTCGAAAAACGTTCGGACGAATGTAGTTGGACAACCACTTCCGTAATAGGTGCGACCAATCCATTCGACTTAATCCATCGCCTTCCTTTTGCCGTTGCTGGCCCGGCCCCGGCATCAAGCTGACCAGCATGGCCAGACATCGAAAACGCATGATAGCGCACGCAGCTCGCCGCCCCTATGAACTAGATCGCATATCTTGAACGACGACGGGACTCGGCTCAACCACGATCGCCGTTGACAGGCGAAATAGCCGCGGTCACCTTTTCACGCCATCGCTAATTTCTCCTTTTCATATCTTTCTCCGCTAGTGAATTTCTCCTTAGTCCACACGACAGATGACCGGGATACTCCCTTCGCACGAGACCAGATTGATCCTCACATGCCCCACCTTTTACTGATCATTCGCTTTGCTAGCGGTCCACTCATGGCCGGCGTCGTAAGCAGGCGCAAGTTTTTCTATGACGTCTCGGGAGACACAGCCAATGTTGCGTCCCGAGTGGAGTTCCGGGGAGTTCCTGGCCGTATCCAAGTCTCAGAGGAAGCTTTTGAACTCTTGCGACTAGAGTACTTTTTGAGCCGCGTGAAACAGGAAAAACAAATGGAAAAGGCCTAATGCCAATTTGGCTCCGGCTCGGGCACATCAGCAGCTAGGTCCCGCCCGTCTCTCCTACGAACTCGAGTCTTTTTATCGCCGAATGGGGGCAACATGGACAGCACATACTGGATTCTAGCCGGCCTGGCGGTTCTCGCAGGCACCTCCATCCTCTGGCTGTTCAAAATTCCCATAAGACTTGTATTGCGGCTCCCTCGAAGGTTGCTTCCTGCAAAACTACGGCGCGTCATTTCATTTCTGTTCGCTATCTGGGGCCTAGCGTTGCTGGGCGGTCTACTGCTTTCGACTCCTTGGAGCGAACGAGCACGGTGGACAAACAAGTCTTCATTGGAGGCACCTTCGGATCAGGCGCCAGTCTCTGCATCTGACAAGATGAGTCCTCTAATCGCAGACCTTGCTCGGCGAGTGGACGACGACGGCACTCTTGTCGCTGTGGCAATCTCAGGCGGGGGGTCGCGCGCGGCCTATTTTGCCGCAGCTGTTCTGGAACGGCTCTCGAAGGTAAGGTGGCCAGATGGAAAAGGCGTTCTGACAGACCACATCGATTTGATTTCGAGCGTTTCCGGTGGCAGTTTAGCCGCAGCATATTTTGCACTCAACGGATCACGTAATCCCGCAGGGGTCTGCAATCCGCCAAATCCATTCTTTGAATGCTTCAGGAATGCCATGGCGACGAACCTCGAATTGCCTGCTCTTCGCGAAATCGTCGACCCCAGCAATACATTATCGATGCTTGCGCTCAAACGGCCGCTGGCTGAGTCTATTGCAAATGCGATGGACGATGTGCTCACCGGCGGTAAGGGTACACAGCTAGAGGCCCTTCAACAATCGAACTCCTCAAAAGGGGCGCCGCTCTTGATCCTGAATGCCACCCGCCTTGACAATAGCAATCCGTTTGTGTTCGCGCTTGATAATCGGACCCGATCAATCTTCAATCTTGCACGCACGCCTGACAATTCCAACCTGCCGAAGCTCGATCGATCGGCGTACCGATCACGATCCATCTCCTACTTTGATGATACTTTTGGCGATGTCCGGAAGTACAGAGTCGCCGACGCCGTTGCGGCATCCGCCGCATTTCCCATCATGCTCGGTTCGATATCCCTCGGCACGCGGCTGGGAACTACCGTTGGCCTTAGCGACGGCGGACTGGTCGATAACTTGGGCCTGCTGACATTGTACAGTTTACTGCTCGATCCGGACCTTTACCGGCTGACGCAAGGCAAGCTCCAGCGCATCATCGTGATCTCCATCGACAGCGAAACCCGCAGTATTCACCCCGGCCTTTTTACGGGTCTAGAAGGCCTTAGCACATGGAGCGGTGAAGCTCTTCACCGCTTTGTAATACCGGCAATGATACGGAGTGCCCATCAGCGAGAGCTCGGCGACGTGCTCGAATCAAAGGAATGGAAGACTTTCGAACTGCCCTCTCCCATCTTCATTTCATACGGCGCTTGCAACGGACCAGATGTTCCCACTCGCTTTCGCATCAGCGAACAGGATCGCGCGGCGGTCCAACGAACCGCTGACGTCTGCTTACTGGATGCAAATATCAGCAAACTGGAGGAACTGCTCGCACTGCCGCCCTCTGTTACCGAAAGGGTCTACGACCGACGCTATACGTCCGCAGACGCTCGTGCGCTCAGAGCAGTCATAGAGATCGCGGAACAGGAACAGTATTGGTGGCAGTGGCGCAAATCAACCGTGGATCTTCACAGGCTAATTACCGAGAAACCGATGTGGATCCCTCGCGCTCGAGGAAACGAGCTCCGAATGGCGCCTCAAGCCATCAACGCTCTGGATCCCAAGAAACTGGCGGATACTGACTATCGCTTTGATATCCAGATACAATCAAACGGCGGAGCTATAGTGCGAGCAACGCCGCGAGCATACGGACAGTCAGGGCGCATTTCCTTCTATCTCGAGCTCGACCCGTCATTGCTTGATGAGAGCTTTATCTGCGACCTGATCCAGGATCGGATTCGGGGCAATGATCTCCAAGGTGCGCCGGCCGAGCCGGACGCCCCTCTCTTCGCAGCGCATGTCAAGAGCTGCATCTAGTTCGGCATGAAATCGGCTATCGAATGTTATGGAACTGATAAGCTTTGTGTAAAAAGCTTATCAGTTTGCCAGTCCCCTCTCCTGCTTCCGGCGCCAATCAATTCACATCGTGCTCGCTGGTCGGCCCAGAACCGAAAGCAGACAAAGCCGCATCAGATATGCGACTACGGACCAGAAGCGGTCGCTTTCTGGAGCGCCTACCTGGGCATCGCAAAAGGTGGACGCTTAACAATCACGTCACTGTCTACGTCGATGGCCGCGAAGTATTCACCTACTTCTGCCGAACCATCACAATTTCCTCGAGGTCCAGCGTATATGTTTGACGGACGTTCAAAAGGTTAGCTGAGATCACTCAACCCCCTCGTACGACCGCTTAGGGCCGGCGAGGCCCCTCTTCAGCTAAGTTGCCATAAGCGGAGGCCGGCTGACCGGCTGCACCTTCTCGGGAGACAACTCACTGGCCGAAAAAGTTTTGTCCGACGTAGCGGACCAGGGCGCCGCAAGCCGGGTGTCCCCGACTTGCGATCGTTGCTGAACCGCCTGCTTCGACTGTTAAATCCAGCCGCCGCCGCCGCCGCTCATGTGGCTGAACCCATCAGCCATGTGCTGCTTGGCCTCGGCCAGTTCCGACAGGCCGCCGAACACGTTGCCCTGCGAGAAATTCTGCTGAGCATCGCGGAAATCCTGCTGGGCCATGCGGAAGTCTTGAGCGGCTTCACGCGTGTTGTTGTGGTTGTGGTGGTGATGGTGACCTTGGCAGCCGTGGCTACCCTGGCTACCCTGGCCGCCGAAGAGACCACCCAGCATATTTCCAATGAGAGGTGCCGCAAGACCTGCGAGAGGGAACATAGTGCATTGTCCTTTTTACTAAGGGTACCCGCGCCGACCCAATGCCAGACACCCGGGGCCTTGCTGCCTTTTGTGCCAACGAATCGAAATGAATTCCGTGCTGCGAGTCACGGATAACTGGCTCACGACGTGCGAGAGAGAGCGCGCAAACTCTCCATTTGCTCGCGAAGAAGACCCTCGGTTATCGCAAGAGCCAGGGATCTTTTGCTATAGGCACGTCCGCGTGATCGCGCCAGAGATCGAGCGGGGAAACTACGGATGTTACATTGTTGCGCGTCGACACCGTCGGTTGCTTTGTGCTAGAAAGTGGGTGTCGAGCTAACGCGAGTAGCTGTCCTGAGAACCTTAGCCAGCCATCATGGAACACGACGCCTGCTGCGCGCCCCGCGCAGCTTTGCGGTGGTATTCCTGATTTTGGCTTATCTGTTTTCGGGCGCGTTGCATGGATATCTCGACGTGGATGTGACCGCTCCCGACGGGAGCAACGTGGTGATGATGTCCTCGTCTAAGGATACGGGTACGTTCGGCAAGGACGCTGCCGCAGAAAATCACTGCCACGGTTGCTTCTCGGCTTCTGTGCCGGCGGCAGCGCCGGCCTCCGCCCGGGTTGAACCCAATGCCGCCGCGATTCCTCACCCGCCTTCCCATAATTCCGGGCGCGTACCGGGCATCGAGACCCCTCCACCAAAACTCCTGACCTGAACGTATTCGCCGGGCTCGTTGACGCCCTGATTCCGTCGTTCGTCAGGTAATCTTCATGTTCTTCAAGGCCGCCGCGCGTCTCGCGTGGGCGATGGCAGTGCTGGTCAGCCCGGGGCTGACGGCCGCATCGTATTCGCAAACCCTTACACTAGGAGCTGCGCTCCAACGCGCGCTTGCCGCCAGTCCTCGCTTGACCGCCGCCGAACGAGATGTCGGGATCGCGACGGGCCAACGCATCCAGGCGGGCGCCCTGATCAATCCTGAACTGTCCTATGAGCAAGATAATTCGTTCGGCTCCCGAATCTACCGCGGCACGAAGTCGGCAGAGACCACGTTGCAGATCAGTCAACTCTTCGAGCTTTTCGGCAAGCGCGAGGCGCGAATCGCCGCCGGCCAGGCCGGCGTCGAGACCGCGGCCATCCAGCGCCAGGCAGTGCGGTTGGAAATTCTGTCGGACACAGCGATCGCCTTTCTGAGCGTACTCGGGCTGCAGCGCAGGATCGAGATCCTGGATGAACAGGTCGCCGCCATCGATAGGTTGACGCCACTGCTGCGGCGCCGGGTCGAAGCGGGCGCCTCCTCGCCGGCTGAGACGGGAAGGGCTGAGGTCGCGTCCGGCCTGATAAAGGCCGACCGGGAACGGCTTCGCGCCACCCTTGCTAGCGCCAAGCGCGAACTGGCGGTCCTCATGGGCAATGCCACGCCGAACTTCGCGACCGTTTCGGGGCGATTGGACGTGACCGGCCGGCCGCCATCATTCCAGGCCGTCGTGACGGCCATCGACGCAAATCCGCAATTGGTTCGCTGGACGGCAGTTTACGCGCAGCGGAACGCTGAACTGCTGATCGCCAGACTAAGACCTTACCCGGACGTGCGGCTCGCAGCGGGATGGCGTCACTACAATCAAACCAATGACGATGCCGTCCGGCTCGCTCTGTCAGTGCCCATCCCGGTATTCGACCGGAACCAGGGAAACATCCTTTCCGCGCAGGAGAACCTGGCGAAGACGAAGGCCGAGCGCGAAGCCAACCGCAACACGCTGATCGTTCTAGCCGGCCGCGCCTACGACTCGCTGCAGGGCTCGCTGCGCGAACTAGCCATTCTGCGGGAACTGGCAATCCCCAAGTCGCGGCAGGCGTCCGACGCGATTCTCGAGGGTTACGGGCAAGGACGCTTCACCCTTCTCGAAGTCCTGGACGCGCAGTCCAGCGCGGCCCAAGCGCGCCTGCGTGAGCAGGAAGCGCTGCAGAACTTCCACGTCGCCGTCGCCACCATCGAAGGTCTGGTCGGTAATCCGTTTGCACTGGCGCGGGAGAGCGCACGATGAAGAGGCTATTCGGTAACGTCGTGCTCGCAGCCATCGCTGCCGCAGCGATTGGGTTTTTCGCTTACAACCTAGGCAACAAGGGCGCCAGCGCGCCCACGAAGGAAGAGCACGGTCACGAGCACGAAAAGGGGGAGCAGGCCGATAGCGCCGAAATGAGCGACTCGAAGGTCGCCGCTGCGGGCATTGAACTTCTGAAGGCGGGGCCTGGCGTGCTCCGCGATAGCCTGCTGCTCAACGGGATCCTACAACCCAATCAGGAGGCGCTTGTGCAGGTGACGCCGCGTTTCTCCGGCGTGGTCCGTGAGATCAAGAAGCGCATGGGCGACCAGGTCGAGCAGGGTGAGTTGCTGGCCAAGATCGAGAGCAATCAGAGCCTCACCGTCTATGAGATGCGGGCTCCGATCGCCGGCACGATCATCGACCGCCAGATTTCGCTTGGCGAATTCGCTTCGGAGCAGAAGCCGTCATTCACGGTCGCCGACATTTCGACCGTCTGGGTCGACCTCTCGGTCTTCCGGCGGGATCTCCCGCGCGTAAAGGTCGGCGACACCGTCGTGATCGACGTCGGCGATGGCGGGCCTCCCATCGAGATCAAGCTCTCTTACATCTCCCCGGTCGGCAACGCCGACACGCAAAGCGCCTTGGCACGCGCGACAGTGCCGAACGAGAAAGCGCGGTTGAAGCCAGGACTGTTCGTGACGGCTCGCCTCATCCTCGCCGCGAAGCAGGCGCTCGTCGTGGTCAAGAACGTGGCGATCCAGACAATTGACAACCGCAACGTCGTCTTCGTCCGCGACGGCGATAAGTTCGAGGCCCGCGACGTCGAACTCGGCGCGCGCGATCCCGAGCAGGTCGAGGTATTGTTCGGCGTCGCCGATGGCGAAACCTACGCCGGCAAGAACAGCTTCGTCGTCAAGGCGGAGATCGGCAAGGGAGCCGCCTCCCATGAGCACTGATCGGAGTCGCACTGCTACGAAGCACGGGGTGGTTCACGCCATTCTCGAGGTGTCGATCCGGCAGCGCTGGTTCGTCTTGATCGTTGTGCTCGGTATTGCCGCCTTCGGTGCGTGGAATTTTACCCGCCTGCCGATCGATGCGGTGCCGGACATCACCAACGTGCAGGTCCAGATCAACGTGACGGCGCCCGGCTATTCGCCGCTGGAAGTCGAACAGCGGATCACATTTCCCGTCGAGACGGGCATGGGCGGCCTGCCGAACCTGGAATACACGCGTTCGCTTTCCCGTTACGGCCTGAGCCAGGTGACCGTGGTGTTTAAGGACGGCACCGACATCTACTTTGCACGCCAGCTTGTTAACGAGCGGCTTCAGCAAGTGAAGGATCAATTGCCTCCCGGCATCGAGATGGCGATGGGGCCGATCTCCACCGGTCTCGGCGAGATCTTTATGTTCGCGGTGGAGGCCAAAGAGGGAGCGAAGAATCCCGACGGCAGCGAGATCAGCCCGATCGATCTCCGCGTCGCTCAGGACTGGATCATCAAGCCGCAGTTGCGGACGGTGCCGGGGATCGTCGAAGTCAACACGATCGGCGGGTTCGAACGGCAGTTCCACGTGTTGCCCGATCCGACGCGGCTGATGGCCTATCGTCTCAGTTTCCGCGACGTGATGGCGGGGCTCGCTGCCAACAATGCAAATGTCGGTGCAGGCTACATTGAGAAGAACGGCGAGCAATATCTGGTCCGTACGCCGGGCCAAGCCGCGGGCATCGCCGACATCAAGGATATCGTTCTCGGATCGCGAAACGGCGTGCCGGTCCGCGTCGGCGACGTCGCCGAAGTTCGCGAAGGGCGAGACCTGCGTACGGGCGCTGCGACGTTGAACGGCAAAGAATCCGTGTTCGGCACGACCATGCTCCTGATCGGCGAGAACAGCCGCACCGTAGCCCAGCGAGTCGCCGCGAAGCTGGACGCCATTTCCAAATCGCTGCCGGACGGCATGGTGGCGCGCGTGCTGTACGACCGCACCAAGCTTGTGGACGCGACGATCGCCACGGTTGAGAAGAACCTCTTGGAAGGCGCGCTTCTCGTCATCGTCATCCTGTTCATGATCCTCGGCAATTTCCGCGCGGCGATCGCGACGGCCTTCGTCATTCCACTGTCGATGCTAATCACCGTAACCGGGATGGTCGAAACCAGAGTCAGCGCCAACCTGATGTCGCTGGGCGCGATCGACTTCGGTATCATCATCGACGGCGGGGTCATCATCGTCGAAAACTGCCTGCGCCTGCTGGCGGCGGAACAGCACCGCAAGGGGCGAATTCTGACCCGTGACGAGCGGTTCGAGACCATCCTCGAAGGGGCAGGAGAAATCATTCAGCCGAGCCTGTTCGGGACGCTGATCATTGCCGTGGTCTACCTGCCGGTGCTCACGCTCACCGGCGTCGAAGGCAAGATGTTCACGCCCATGGCCCTTACCGTGCTGATGGCGCTGGGCGGTGCTGCGCTCCTTTCGATGACCTTCGTCCCCGCCGCCGTCGCCATTTTCGTGACGGGCAGGGTCTCAGAAAAAGAAAACTGGTTCATGCGCGCCGCCCGGCACATCTACACGCCGATGCTGGAGGCGGCGATCCGCAACCGCGGTGCGGTGGCCATCGCCGCCGCTGCGCTGGTGATCGTCAGTGGCTTGGCCGCCTCGCGCATGGGCGGCGAGTTCATCCCCTCGCTCGACGAAGGCGACGTGGCGATGCACGCCATGCGTATTCCGGGCACAAGTCTGACCCAGTCGGTCGACATGCAGATCAAGCTGGAAGAGGCCCTGCGCACCGTGCCCGAGGTGCGCGAGGTGTTCTCGAAGATCGGCACGGCGGAGGTGGCGACCGATCCAATGCCGCCCAACGTCGCCGACACCTTCATCATGCTGAAGCCGCACAAAGAGTGGCCCGACCCGTCAATGACCAAGGCCGAGGTGGTCACGAAAATCGAGGAGCTGGTCGAAGGCGTCGCCGGCAACAATTACGAATTCACCCAGCCGATCCAGATGCGGTTTAACGAATTGATATCCGGCGTCCGAAGCGATCTCGGCGTGAAGATATTCGGCGACGACCTGGACAAAATGTTGCAGATCGCAGCACAAGTGCAGGCGGTCGTCCAAGCGGTGCCGGGCGCCGCTGACACCAAGACCGAGCAGGTGTCGGGTCTTCCGGTGCTGACCGTGAAGCTGAATCGTTCCGCTCTTGCGCGGCTGGGAGTGAGCGTCGCCGATGTGCAGAGCATCGTGGAGGTCGCCGTCGGCGGCAAGAACGCCGGCCTCATCTTCGAGGGCGACCGACGCTTCGACCTCGTCGTGCGGCTGCCCGAGCATCTGCGATCGGATATCGAAGCCATCCGCAATCTGCCGATCCCGGTGCCGCCAGCCGAAGCACCAGGGACGCCGGTCAAGGCGTTGTGGGGCAACTCGCCGCTCTCTCAGGTGCACTACACGCCGCTGTCGTCCGTCGCCGAGATCGAGGTCGCGCCCGGACCAAATCAAATCAGCCGCGAGAACGGCAAGCGCCGTGTCGTGGTGACCGCCAACGTGCGGGGACGTGATCTGGGCTCGTTCGTTTCCGACGTGGAGGCGCAGATTGCCCAGAAGGTGAAGCTGCCGCCAGGTTACTGGATCACCTTTGGCGGGCAATTCGAGCAACTGGTTTCCGCCACCAAGCGCCTGTCGATCGTGGTGCCGATCGCGCTCCTCCTGATCTTCATCCTCCTGTTCATGAGCCTCGGATCGCTGGCCGACGCTACGCTGGTCTTCAGCGGCGTGCCGCTCTCGCTCACCGGCGGCATCGCAGCGCTGCTGCTGCGGGGCATACCGCTGTCCATCAGCGCGGGCATAGGCTTCATCGCGCTGTCCGGCGTCGCGGTGCTGAACGGCCTTGTCATCATCAGCTTCATCGAAAAACTGCGCACCGAGGGCAGGAACGTTCACGACGCGGTGCAGGAAGGCGCGCTCACGCGCCTGCGCCCGGTTCTGATGACAGCGCTGGTGGCAAGCCTCGGCTTCGTGCCGATGGCCGTGGCGACCGGAGCCGGCGCCGAAGTGCAACGCCCGCTCGCCACCGTCGTTATCGGCGGCATCATCTCGTCCACCATCCTGACGCTGCTGGTTCTGCCCGCGCTCTACACCTTGTTCCGCCGCGATGCGGTCGTATCGGATATCGCCCCTCCAACCGCACAAGGAGAATCCGCATGAAAGTTTCGGCGCTTGCCCTAGCCGCCTTGTTGTTGGCTGCACCCGCTTTGGCCGATCCGCATAAGCATGGCTCGAAAGGGCCGAACGGAGGAACGCTCCAGGATGTCGCGGGCGTACACGTTGAATTCGTGCCGTCGGGGAATGCCCTGACGTTCCACGTCCTCAACGAAGACAACAAGCCGTTTTCAACCAAGGGCTATTCCGGCTCGGTACTGGTGGTGAGCGGGCAGGATCGCGAGACGATCACACTCGCGACCTCCGGAGATAACGCCCTCAGGGGCGAAGCCAAGAAGCCGATCGCGCCGGGGACCGGGATCACCCTAATGATCAAGACCGAAGGCGGCAAGACCGGCCAGGCGAAGTACAAGGGGTGAACCGCGGCGCCGACCGCGCCCTAAGCCGGACCTCTTCCGAGGTCTGGCCAAATGGGCCATCTTCCACGCCTAGCCTTTTAGGCGACCAGCAAAATTGCGGTGTCAGAATCTTAGAGGTGGTTTTCTATCAAACGACAGAATTTTGGTAAACCTGGCCGGTCCATACCGTCTTCCACTCGAATCCGTGATGTAAACTTTCCAGCCAGATTTATGAAGCGTGTTGGCTTTGGCCACAGTGAGCGTTGGACTCTGGCCTTGCGTCTCGATCGTCTCGTTATCTTTTCGAAGCATGGATCGTGAACGAGTCCATTTATTCCCAACATGTAACAAGCGTTCGGCTCTGTGGAAACCACCATCCGCTCGAGTGCGCACGAGCTGAAAAAGCCTCGCACTGCTGCGAGGCTTTTCATTTATAGCGGTTAGCAAACGTTACATTTTCATTCCGCCGCCGGGTGATTCCTTCATCATCCCCATTTTTTGCGCCTTCATGTAGTGCATACAGGCACCCCGCATATTGCCCTTAGACGTTTCCATGTTGGCCATCCCATTTCTTTTCCCATCGCCATTTTGCCTGGCCCATCCTGCATGGTCTGCATCATCGTGGTACTCTTGGCCATGTTTTCGCTGGAGCATTTCATCATTTGCGCTGAAGCGGAGGCCGACAGGCTCACAAGGACTGCAGCTGATACGAGAAATTTTATCATCGGGACCTCTTTCGAGAAAACCTAGCCTTATAGCTAGTTACAAAAAAAATTTTGTTGCAAGCGTAAGGTTCCAACTGTTTCCAAGTATTGGGATGGCCTTCGCAAGCCCCTCGAGTGCCGAAGCAGGAACTGCCCTGAAATCGAGGTTCCGCCCGTAAGCGCTCAAAATGAAACTCAGGATGTCACTCATGAGAAACTCTGCACCGCAATAGATGCAGCGCATAATTCACCGAGCTTCAGATCGGTCGACTTGTCTCTATCCGGAACCGTGGGGAGGACTTCTGAGTACGCTTCGGCGGAGCCGACTAAGCACCCTGCTTCACTGGCTTCTCGATGATCTCAACCTGATAACATCCCGCCTCTCGGTTCGGCGGCCTTTTTCTCGGCAGCCTCACGAATATCTCTTTGCAAAACCAGTTGCTCGGCACCGTCGCGGGCGCAAATAATATCGTCTGCATGCACACGATGTCAGAATTCCGCAATCCCGTTGGGAACGCTCCGCAGCGTCGTAAGCTAAAATTCAAGCGTCGGAAACTCCCTCCCCAATCGACTTGTCGGCTCCGAAAAACCCCGTCTGCCCCGCCGGGGTTTTTCTTCTGAATCACTGCTTGCGAGGCAGTGACGTCCCAACCCAGTCGTCCTCCTTCCCCCAGACCCTGTCTCGGCCCGAGGCGGGGTTTTGGCTTTCGGGAGCCCGGCCAGTGGTGCAAAGAATAAAAACGTCGCTCCGACAGGTAACGAGTAAATTTAGCTGGAGGGCTAGTCCTTAACGGTGCCAGCTTTCAGAACGCCGAATTTCCCGAACTCGCAGAGATATTGCAGCAGAAATACGGCCCCACGAATGCCACTTCAGACTCAGAAGCTACGCCCCTTTCGTTCGAACCTTTTGAAGTTAGCCCTACTGGCGAAGTCGCTCGCGGATATTCGCCCTTCGAGAGCGCTCTGTGGAGATCGTACTGGCACCGTTTTGCCATTCAGTCTCGGCGCTCTGCAGTAATGAGCATTGGAAAATACACCGCCTGGCAGGCTAGCCTGCATTATTGGCTCATTCCTTCCAGTCCAAAGGGAATGCTGGATCCGATCTCTGCCGTGCCTGCCGAGCCTTGGGCAAGACTGGCCCAAACATGTCCTTCTTCAGGATTTCAGTTTACGGCCGCCCTTCCTAGACCAACTGGAGGCCGGATGGATATCGATCGCAGGAAGGTATTGGCCGGGTCACTTTGCCTGGCTTTGGGGAGTTGGATCGAAACCACCGCTGTCGATCGTCGGCCCGGCGCAGTTGCAATTAAGGAAAGCACTTCGTGGCATCCCCTTACCCGATCACTGCTTGAACGTGCCCAGGAGGCTAGTGCGATCGACGGACGAGACAACAGCGCTAGCATCGAGCGCCACCTACGGGATGTCGCAAAAGCACAGGGCCGTACCGAACCTCTCGTTATAAAATGGCTGGCTGACCCGCGCGATGCCTTCGACTATCTTAGTCGGCTCGGACTGCACGAGCTACTTCAGATGGACGAAGCGCAATTGTGGTACCGCGCCCCGACTGCAGCCGCCATTTGACGACGATCTCGTAAATTCAGCAGCCGTCCTTGGGAGTCGGATCGCGAAGATAGTTCGATCGGCGAAGCACGACAAGGCTCTTATGGCGCCAAAGCCGCTGTCAAAAGCTCGTGTGATGGCTGAACACGCTTCGGGGGAAGAAATTTTTGAGGTAAGGGCCGTCGCGGCTCAAATCGGTTGGCTAGAAACCTGCGTGCCGATAGTCGCGGCTCAAGCCGTTACCGACGTCGAACTCTTGCTGTCGTCGGGCGCCTCCAAGCAGTCGATACATCATCAGTTGAATGTGTTCGATGCCTATGAGCTCGGCCTGCTTGCTATGTGGGAAACCCCGGACGCGGTCATCTGCGTGCCGCGATGCAAACATGGACGGCCGGCTTAAGCTGGGGGCGTTCTGGTATTGCCACGTACCGCGCGTTCGGCAAGTATCTAACCAATCGGCGGCCATAAAGGCGACGCCGCGTCGTCGGAAGCCAGAAATCCGACGCCCAGGGAGGTGCAGATGCTTACTTCCGTGCGCTTGCGCAATCTCGTAATCGCTGCTGCGCTGCTTACCGCAGTCCCCAGCGCTTTTGCGGAGGGCCCAGTAACCGTCAAGCCAGTCGAAGCCGGGTTCAATGAAGCAGGCCTCGCTCGTCTCGACGCGTACATCAAGAACGAAATCGCCACCAATAAGATTCCTGGCGCAATTATGATGATCCAGCGTCAGGGCAAGACTGCCTACTTCAGCAGCGCCGGAGTCCGAGATCCAGGCACTAAGGAGCCGATGACGCCCGATACCATCTTCCGCATCTATTCGATGTCGAAGCCTATAACCACCGTGGCTGCCATGATGCTGGTCGAGGAAGGCAAGCTTCAGCTTGACGAGCCGTTATCAAAGTACATTCCAGCATTCGCTAACGTCAAAGTAGGCGTCGAGAAGAGGGGCGAGGACGGCGCGATTGCCCTGGAACTGGTCCCGGCTAAGCGACCGATCACCATTCAAGACCTGATGCGTCACACGTCCGGATTAACTTACGGCTTCTTTGGAGAAGGCTTGGTCAAGAAGGCGTACGTGGACGCTAAGCTGAGCGCAAATGACCCCGACAACGCCGAGTTCGCCGAGCGGATAGCTAAGCTGCCACTGGCCTATCAGCCCGGAACGACGTGGGACTACAGCCAATCGACCGATATCCTCGGTCGGGTAATCGAGGTCGTTTCGGGAAAATCACTCTACCATTTTGAAAAGGAACGCCTGCTCGACCCGCTTGGAATGAAGGACACCACTTTCTATGTGACCGATCCAGCCAAGAAGTCTTTGGTTGCGGAGCCCTTCCCGAACGATAGGACCATCGGCAACAACTCCGTAATGGGTGACCCTCGCGTCGCACAGAAGTGGGAATCGGGCGGTGGCGGGATGGTCTCCACCATCAACGACTATTCTCGGTTCGCACAAATGATCCTGAATGGAGGCACGTTAGAAGGGAGGCGCTATCTGAGCCCGAAGACCATCGCCTACATGGGCTCCAATCATATCGGATTGGCCTCTGGTGTGACGCCGGGTCCTTACTACTTGCCGGGTCCGGGTTTTGGGTTCGGGCTTGGCTTTGCTGTCCGTACCGAAGCCGGGGTAAGCCCTATAGAAGGATCGGTGGGGGAGATGAACTGGTCTGGGGCGGGTGGCACAACGTTCTGGATTGACCCAAAAGAAGATATGTTCGTCATCTTCATGGCGCAGACCGTGTCGCAACGCGGGCGGATACGGATTGCTTTGAAGAATGTCGTATACGGGGCTTTCGAGAAGTAGACACGACGAAGCCGGGCGAGGTGATCATCCATCGCCCGGCTCAAGACGAATAAGCAGTCGTCCGTGAAGAACTCTGATCTCAGACTGGAACGGTCTGAAGCGCGGGAGTTAGAACCGATAGGATTTGGCGCAGCAAAAGCCTGAGCCAGCGGATGAGGCGTCGGAAGTTGTAGCCTGCGGCGGCGAGGACGGCGTTGGCGGCATCGCCGCGACGGAACCAGAGATAATTGCGGCCCATGCGGTGCTCGGCTTTGAGATGGCCGATGACGGGCTCGACAGCGGCCCTGCGGCGCAATTCGCGCTTGATCCTGGGTGTCACTCCTCGCTTCTGGCCGGAGATGAAGACCCTGAACTTGTAATCGGGCGGCGCGTTGTGGCCGCGATATCCCCTGTCGGCGAGGAGGCGCGCGATGATGTTGCCGATCAGCGCCTCCATGTCCGGGATCACGGTGGCCAGCGTGTGACCGTCGTAGGGATTGCCGGGTAGCGCCTTCACATGGGTGACGAACTGGCCGCCCCTGGCGTGACCGATCGTGGTTGCGACGGAGACTTTGACACCGAACTCGTAAGGCTTGTGAGCCTTACCCTTGCCGATGCACTCGACCTCCGGCGCGTGCAGGGAGTAGACTTTCGGCCCACGTTGACGCTGCTGCTGCTCACGCACGCGCCGCGCCAGCGCCAGCAGCTTTGCGAACGCCGCTTCGAGCCCGCTGTTACCCTCGATCTTGCGACCGATGTCGCGGATCACGCGGCCCAGATAGGTCCGCAGCGTCTTGAGCGCCCGGTTGGCGCGCTTGAACTGTTTGGCGTGGGCATAGCGCTGGTGCTTGATCAGGGCAAACTTGCCTACCCGCGCATAGGACTGGCGCAAGATCACACCATGGCGCTGCGCCAACCGCACCAGCTTCTCGCGCGCCCGGTTCAGAAGCTTGGCATCGGTGGGGAACGTCACGTTCTTGGGCTGAACCGTGGTGTCGACGATCACCCGCGACAGCTCGGACGGCTTGATTGCCTTGGTCTTGACGGCAACCGACAGGCTCTCTTGGATCAACGCCGCCAGCCGCTCCTCTTTGAGACATTAGACAGGTCAAATCGGTCATGTCCTTACCAAGGTAGGTATGCACAATGTAATGTTGTCGGAGCTTGGTTCCCAGAGTGAGCTACCTAAATCTCGCATGGCTCTTCGCGGCGGCAATTGCTGTTCACAATGCCGAAGAGGCCATTTGGCTGCCGGGATGGTCGAGAACCGCTGGGAGATGGCACCATACCGTAGGAAGCAGCGAGTTTCGGTTTGCGTTGGCGGTGTTGACGATGCTTGCAGCAGTCGCGGCCGTTCTCGCTAGTTTGCAAGGCAAGCAAAGTCTGGGAGCCTACTTTCTGTGTGGCTACGCACTGGCGATGCTGTTGAACGTCGCCGTCCCGCTCGTCCTGGCGACATTGGTTACGCGCCATTATGCTCCGGGGACTGCAACTGCTGTGCTCATCAATTTGCCCGTCACCGCAATGCTACTGCGAACGGCATTGGCGGAGAGCTACATTGACAGCAGCACGTTCGCTTGGGCTGGGCCGCTGGTCGCGATCACCATAGTTGCCCTAGTCCCTGTTCTTTTCAGAGTTGGTCGAGCGGCGAACGGTTCGCAATAACCCGCTATCGTCCGCTCCGGGTCAAAGTAAGAAGTCAGGGCGTTCAGCCGGCAAGTCGGGTTTACCCCCAACTCCGGACATCGCTTTGCACCGCGCCAACTGACGCTATGGGCCACGAGGAGACGAATATTTCTCTGAACCAAATGGTCTAGCAGTTTGCTGAAAAACTCGGACCAAAATGCGATCTGCGCAACAATAGAATCATAAGTGGCCGTATCTTGAATCCATTGTGCTTTTTGGGCTCGGTTCTTGAATCAATGTTGCTCGTGGACCCCTCGAAAAACCTTTTTCAGCAAACTGCTAGTGCCGATGGCGCTGCCGGTTGTCCTCCATCACGTCTACAACGACCGCCCCCATCACCAAGGCTCCTCCTACGATTGCTCGAAGAGCCGGTACCTCCTGAAACGCTGCCCACACCCAAAATGGCATCAGTGGTGTTTCAAGGGTTGCAATCAGGGAAGCCTGACCAGACGGCAACATTCTAGAGCCTAGGGCGAAAAAGGTTAGACCCATTCCCACCTGAAACAGGCCAAACATCGCGAGAACAGCGATATCAATTTCCGTTACCGATCCGATGCCGTGTGCAAAAGGGATGCTTATCAAGCTCCCTAGGAAATTTGACACGGCAGCTGCTGCTACCATAGGCGTGTCTCGATGTCTTCGAATGGCAACTGTCATCAGTGAGACTGCAATCATCACGAAGCAG
>CADEDX010000012.1:0-13019 GCA_902826195.1 uncultured Bradyrhizobium sp.
TGAAGAAACCAAGGCACGCAACAAAGAATTGATTGAAGAGGTCTTGAAGGCCTATCCGGAAAAGACGGCGAAAAGACGCGCCAAACACCTTAATACCCATGAGGAAGGCAAATCTGACTGCAATGTCAAATCGAACATCAAATCGGTTCCGGGCGTAATGACCATCCGTGGTTGCGCCTATGCCGGTTCGAAGGGTGTAGTTTGGGGGCCGATCAAGGACATGATCCACATCAGCCACGGCCCGGTCGGCTGCGGCCAGTATTCCTGGGCAGCGCGCCGCAACTACTACATCGGCACCACCGGCATCGACACCTTCGTGACCATGCAGTTCACCTCCGATTTCCAGGAAAAGGACATCGTGTTCGGCGGCGACAAGAAGCTCGCCAAGATCATGGACGAGATCCAGGAGCTGTTTCCGCTCAACAACGGCATCACGGTGCAGTCGGAATGCCCGATCGGCCTGATCGGCGACGACATCGAGGCGGTCTCCAAGCAGAAGTCGAAGGAATACGAAGGCAAGACCATCGTTCCGGTTCGCTGCGAAGGGTTTCGCGGCGTGTCGCAGTCGCTCGGCCACCACATCGCCAACGACTCGATCCGCGACTGGGTGTTCGACAAGATCGCGCCGGACGCGCCGGCCAAGTTCGAACAGACGCCCTATGACGTCGCCATCATCGGCGACTACAACATCGGCGGCGACGCCTGGTCGTCGCGTATCCTGCTCGAGGAAATGGGCCTGCGGGTGATCGCGCAGTGGTCCGGCGACGGCAGCCTCGCCGAACTGGAGGCGACGCCGAAGGCGAAACTCAACGTCCTGCATTGCTACCGCTCGATGAACTACATCTCGCGGCACATGGAAGAGAAGTACGGTATTCCGTGGTGCGAATACAATTTCTTCGGCCCCTCCAAGATCGCCGAGTCATTGCGCAAGATCGCGTCGTTCTTCGACGACAAGATCAAGGAAGGTGCCGAGCGCGTCATCGCCAAGTACCAGCCGTTGATGGACGCGGTGATCGCCAAATACCGTCCGCGGCTCGAGGCCAAGACCGTGATGCTGTTCGTCGGCGGTCTTCGCCCGCGCCACGTCATCGGCGCCTATGAAGACCTCGGCATGGAAGTGGTCGGCACCGGCTACGAGTTCGGTCACAACGACGACTATCAGCGGACCGCTCAGCATTATGTCAAGGACGGTACGCTGATCTATGACGACGTGACCGGATACGAGTTCGAGAAATTCGTCGAGAAGGTCCAGCCGGACCTCGTCGGATCGGGCATCAAGGAGAAATACGTATTCCAGAAGATGGGTGTGCCGTTCCGGCAGATGCACTCCTGGGACTACTCCGGCCCCTATCACGGTTATGACGGCTTCGCGATCTTCGCGCGTGACATGGACATGGCGATCAACTCGCCGATCTGGAAGAAGGCCAAGGCGCCGTGGAAAACCGCGCCGAAGGCAACATTGATGGCCGCGGAATAATCCGTGCCCGCCGGCGCTCCGCGCGTGGAGAGCCGGCGGATCGCTCCCGAGACATGAAATTTTGAAAAGGGTGTCACCATGACGCAGAATGCCGAACATGTGCTCGATCACTTCGAGCTTTTCCGCGGCCCGGAATACCAGCAGATGCTGGCGAACAAGAAGAAGATGTTCGAAAATCCCCGCGATCCCGCTGAAGTCGAGCGCATTCGCGAGTGGGCCAAGACGCCGGAGTATCGCGAGAAGAACTTCGCCCGTGAAGCCCTGACGGTCAATCCCGCCAAGGCATGCCAGCCGCTCGGCGCGGTGTTCGCCGCGGTGGGCTTCGAAGGAACGCTTCCCTTCGTGCATGGGTCGCAGGGCTGCGTCGCCTATTACCGCAGCCATCTGTCGCGCCACTTCAAGGAGCCGAGCTCCTGCGTCTCGTCGTCGATGACCGAAGATGCCGCCGTGTTCGGCGGCCTCAACAACATGATCGACGGGCTTGCCAACACCCACGCCATGTACAAGCCGAAGATGATCGCCGTATCCACGACGTGCATGGCGGAAGTGATCGGCGACGACCTCAACGCGTTCATCAAGACAGCGAAAGAGAAGGGTTCAGTGCCCGCAGAATTCGACGTTCCATTCGCGCATACCCCCGCCTTCGTCGGCAGCCATGTCACCGGCTACGATAATGCCCTGAAGGGCATCATCGAGCACTTCTGGGACGGCAAGGCCGGAACCGCGCCCAAGCTCGAGCGCCAGCCCAATGACAAGATCAACTTCATCGGCGGCTTCGACGGCTATACCGTCGGCAACACCCGCGAGATCAAGCGGATCTTCGACCTGATGGGGATCGAGCACACCATTCTCGCCGACAACAGCGACGTCTTCGATACCCCGACCGACGGCGAGTTCCGCATGTATGACGGCGGTACCACGCTGGAAGACGCGGCCAACGCGATCCACGCCAAGGCCACGATCTCGATGCAGCACTACTCCACCGAGAAGACGCTGCCGTTCATCGCCGGACATGGCCAGGAAACGGTGTCCTTCAACCATCCGATCGGGGTCACCGCGACCGATGACTTCATCATGGCGCTGTCGCGTATTTCCGGCAAGGAGATCCCGGAAGCGCTGACGCTCGAGCGCGGCCGGCTGGTCGACGCGATGGCCGATTCCGGCGCGCATATCCACGGCAAGAAGTTCGCGATCTATGGCGATCCGGATCTCTGCCTCGGCCTCGCCGCGTTCCTGCTCGAACTCGGCGCCGAGCCGACCCACGTGCTGGCCACCAACGGAAACAAGGCGTGGGCGGAGAAAGTCCAGGCCGTGTTCGACTCCTCGCCGTTCGGCAAGAACTGCCACGTCTATCCCGGCAAGGATCTCTGGCACATGCGCTCGCTGCTGTTCACCGATCCGGTCGACTTCCTGATCGGCAATACCTACGGCAAGTATCTCGAGCGCGACACCGGCACGCCGCTGATCCGGATCGGCTTCCCGATCTTCGATCGTCATCACCATCACCGCTATCCGGTGTGGGGATATCAGGGCGGCATGAACGTGCTGGTGCGGATCCTCGACAAGATCTTCGACGAGATCGACAAGAACACCAACGTCCCGGCCAAGACCGACTACAGCTTCGACATCATTCGCTGAGTGCGGCGAATAGCCCGGCCGCCGCCCGCGATCCGCGCGAGCGACGGCCGGACAAACCAAGTGAACAAGACCAAGACAGACTTTCGTTCTGCAACAGTTCCGTTGTCCAGGAGAGACGAATGAGCTCGCTGTCGGCCACCATTCAGGAAGTGTTCAACGAGCCCGGTTGCGGCAAGAATGCAAACAAGACGGAGGCGGAACGCAAGAAGGGCTGCACCAAGCAGTTGCAGCCGGGTGGCGCGGCGGGTGGTTGCGCCTTCGACGGCGCCAAGATTGCGCTGCAGCCCTTGACCGACGTCGCTCACCTCGTTCATGGCCCGATCGCCTGCGAGGGCAATTCCTGGGACAATCGCGGGGCCAGGTCGTCGGGATCGAATATCTGGCGCACCGGTTTCACCACCGACATCAACGAAACCGATATCGTGTTCGGCGGCGAGAAGCGGCTGTACAAGGCGGTCAAGGAAATCATTGAAAAGTACGATCCGCCCGCGATCTTCGTTTACCAGACCTGCGTGCCCGCGATGATCGGCGACGACATCAACGCGGTCTGCAAGGCGGCCAGCGCGAAATTCGGCAAGCCGGTGATTCCCGTCAACGCTCCCGGTTTCGTCGGACCGAAGAATCTCGGTAACAAGCTCGCGGGCGAGGCGCTGCTCGATCATGTGATCGGCACCCAGGAGCCGGACTTCACCACGCCCTACGATCTCAACATCATCGGAGAGTACAATCTGTCCGGCGAACTCTGGCAGGTGAAGCCGCTGCTGGACGAACTCGGCATCCGGATATTCTCCTGCATCTCCGGCGACGGCAAATATCGCGAGGTGGCCTATTCGCACCGGGCCAAGGCGGCGATGATGGTGTGTTCGAAGGCCATGATCAATGTGGCGCGCAAGATGGAGGAGCGTTACGGCATTCCATTCTTCGAGGGATCGTTCTACGGCATCCAGGATTCCAGCGACTCGCTGCGGGAAATTGCCCGGCTTCTGATCGAGCGCGGCGCCCCCGACGAACTGATGGCCCGGACCGAAGCCGTGATCGCCCGCGAGGAGGCGAAGTCGTGGGCGTCGATCGAGCCTTACAAGCCGCGCTTTGCCGGCAAGAAGGTCCTGCTGATCACCGGCGGCGTCAAATCCTGGTCGGTGGTCGCAGCACTGCAGGAAGCCGGCCTCGAAATGGTCGGCACCAGCGTCAAGAAATCCACCAAGGAAGACAAGGAACGGATCAAGGAATTGATGGGCCAGGACGCCCACATGATCGACGATATGACGCCGCGCGAAATGTACAAGATGCTGAAGGACGCCAAGGCGGACATCATGCTGTCGGGCGGCAAGTCGCAATTCGTCGCCCTCAAGGCCGCGATGCCCTGGCTCGACATCAACCAGGAGCGCAGCCACGCCTACATGGGCTATGTCGGCATGGCAAAGCTGATGGAGGAGATCGACAAGGCGCTGTTCAACCCGGTCTGGGAGCAACTCCGCCAGCCGGCGCCGTGGGAGAACACGGCGAAGAACTGGCAGGCCAAGGCGACGGCGCAAATGGAGGCCGAGGCCGCCCAGCTTGGCGTCGATCCAGTGGCCGCCGAAGCCGCCCGTCGCGCCAGGAAAATCTGTTACTGCAAGATGGTTGATCTCGGCGCCATCGAGGATGCGATCCGCGCGCACGCCTTGACGACCGTGGATGAGATCAAGGAGCGGACCACCGCCTCTAGCAATTGTGGTTCCTGCAAGGGACGAATCGAGGACGTTCTGGCCGCATCGGCTGCGTCGGCGCCGGCTCCCGTACTTCAGGCAGCGGAGTAGGGCCGCGCCATGGCAAAAGTCACCGTCGGGAAAAAGGCTTGCGCGGTCAACCCGCTGAAGATGAGCCAGCCGATTGGCGGGGCATTCGCATTCATGGGATTGCGCGGCTCGATGCCGCTGTTGCACGGTTCGCAGGGGTGCACGTCGTTCGGGCTGACCCTGTTCGTGCGGCATTTCAAGGAGGCCGTGCCGCTGCAGACCACGGCGATGAGCGAAGTCGCGACCGTGCTCGGCGGCTACGAGAATGTCGAACAGGCCATTCTCAACATCCACAAGCGAACCAAGCCGGAGATCATCGGCATCTGCTCGACCGGTGTCACCGAGACCAAGGGCGACGACGTCGAAGGCTACATCAAGACGATACGGCAGAAGCATCCGGAACTGGCGACGTTCCCGCTGGTCTACGTCTCGACGCCCGATTTCAAGGATGCGTTCCAGGACGGCTGGGAAAAGACCGTGGCGCGTATGGTCGAGGTACTGGTCGATGCGCCGATGAACGCCGCGCGTCGCGATCCCAAACGGGTCAATGTGCTGCCCGGCTGTCACCTCACGCCGGGCGATCTCGACGAACTGCGAAATATCATCGAGGATTTCGGGCTCGAGCCGTCGTTTCTGCCCGATCTCGCCGGCTCCCTCGATGGTCATCTCCCCGACGAGTTCGTGCCGACCACGATCGGCGGCATCGGCGTTGAAGAGATCGCGACAATGGGCCAGGCAGGCTGGACCATCGCCATCGGCGCGCAGATGCGGCGCGCCGCCGAGGCCATGGAAACCAGGACGGGGGTGCCGTTCCGGCTGTTCGAGCGGCTTTGCGGCCTGATCCCCAACGACGAGTTCCTGGTCTTCCTCAGCGAGATCTCCGGCCGCCCGGTGCCGTTGAAGTACCGGCGCCTGCGCGGTCAACTGGCCGACGCCATGCTGGACGCGCATTTCCATCTCGGCGGACGCAAGCTGGCGATCGGCGCCGAGCCCGACCTGTTGTTCGACCTGTCGAGCATGCTGCACGAGATGGGAGCCAAGGTGACCGCGGCGGTAACGACGACGCAGTCGCCGGTGCTGGAGCGGATCATGGCCGAGGAAGTGCTGATCGGCGATCTCGAGGATCTCGAGAACCTTGCCAGGGAGCGCGGCTGCAATCTCCTGATCTCGCATTCGCACGGCCGCCAGGCTGCCGAGCGGTTGCAGATTCCGTTCTATCGCGCGGGCTTTCCGATGTTCGACCGGCTCGGCGCCGGACACCAGCTGTCGGTCGGCTATCGCGGCACCCGCGACCTGATCTTCGACATCGCCAACCTCATCATTGCCGACCACGAGGACAATCACCAAGCGACGCCGGATACCTGGCGCATCGCGGAGGCTGACACGCCGGTCGCGATCGACGCCGGCACCATGCACTGAGGCGAGACGAAAGGACGTAAAACCGATGAAGATCGCATTCGCGACCCAGGACCTGAAACGCGTCGACGCGCATTTCGGCTGGGCCAAGAACATCGCCATCTACGAGATCGGCCCGCAGGGCCACAAATTCCTCGAGGCCGTCCAGTTCGACGGCGACCTCAAGGAGGACGGCAATGAAGACAAGCTGGCGCCCAAGATCGAGGCCATCAAGGATTGCGCCATTCTGTATGTCGCGGCGATCGGCGGCTCCGGTGCGGCGCGCGTGGTCGCCAACAATATTCATCCGATGAAGGTCAACCAGCCTGAGGCCATCACGGATCTGCTGGTCAAGCTGGAAGATGTGCTGAAGGGCACGCCACCGCCGTGGCTGCGCAAGGCGCTGGCGAAGGACCAGGAGCGGGTGCTGGATTTTGAGGATTAAGGAATCAACATGACCGATACGGCTGCAGTGCTCGAACCGAATCCCGCCGCGGAGGCGCCCTTTGTCAAGGAACTCATCAAGATCTGGCGGGCGCAGGACAGCCATGGCGCGTGGGAAGGCAAGACCGACCTCTCGCTTCTGGAGCCGTACATCCTGAACAAGGAGGCGCGCCGGGTGCTGCCGATCATCGGCGATCCCGATCCCGAGACGATCTGGCGCATGGAGCTGTTTTTCAATGCGGTGGCACTATCGATCGAGCGGGTTACCGGCGTGATGATCTCGCCGATGCTGAAGATGAGCCACGAGGGTTTTGGCCGCATGGTCCTGATCGGCGGCCGGCTGATCGTCGTCAACAAGCAGCTGCGCGACGTTCACCGTTTCGGCTTCGACAACCTCGGCAAGCTCGCGGAGGAAGGCGACAAATACGTCAAGGCCGGCGTCGAGATGATCGAGAAGTTCAAAGCTGTCGCGGAATATTGAGGGGCCGATGAGCGATTTGGAAACGTTGAAAGCCGAGATCAAGAAACTGTCGGCGAAAGCGACGCAGGCGAAGATGGATCTCCACGACCTGTCCGAGGAACTGCCGCTGCAATGGGAAACCATCCCCAGCGTGGCGAAGCGGGCGCATGACGCCTTCGCCGAGCTGGAGCAGAAACGCGCGGCCTTGAAGAGCCTTGAGTCGGCTTAACCCGAAGGCATTGATCATGTCCAACATCACCCGGGACGGCCGCGACTGGCAACCCGCCTATCTGCTTGCCATCGACGAGAAGAAATGTATCGGATGCGGCCGCTGCTTCAAGGTCTGCGGCCGCGACGTGATGACCCTCAAGGGGCTTACCGACGAGGGCGAGTTCGTCGAACTCGATGACGACGAGGACGAGGACGAGAAGAAAATCGTGATGATGAACGATCAGGGAGCCTTGATCGGCTGCGGCGCCTGCGCCCGGGTCTGCCCCACCAATTGTCAGACCCATGCGACGGCGGGATAGCGCCGGCTGCGGCCGGCGGTAGCGCGATGAGCAAGACTTCCGTTGCCAAATTCAACATCGGCCAGGTTACCCGGCACCGCGTCCATGCGTTCCGTGGTGTGGTGTTCGACGTTGATCCGCAATTTGCCGACGGCGAGATCTCGTATGCGATGATCAACCTGATCGAAGGCCGTCAGCGCAAGGATCAGCCGTTCTACTACTTGCTCGCCGAGAACGAACAGGCGCCCTACATCGCCTATGTCTCCGAAGGAAATCTGTTGGCCGATACGTCTGACGAGCCGGTCAGCCATCCCCAGGTCGACGCCATGTTCGAGCGCGACGAAAATGGCGGCTATCGGCCGCGCCGGGCAAGGCCGAACTAGTCTGGCATTGCAAGACAGTTGCCGGCGAGCGGGATTACTCGATACCCTGCTCGCGGGCCTTCCACATCGCTGCGATCCGGAACCGCTCGTTGATCGCGGCGGGGCTGGCCAGGATCTGCGCTTCGGCTTCGTTGAAGGCGGCTGCCACGGTGTCCGCTTCCTCGCGCGTCAATGCCACCCGTCCTGCCATGTGGGTCGCATCGGGTGCGGCTTTCCGGATCGCGCGCTGGTTCGGGTGCAGCTTGACCTCGATCAGCTCGAAAGCCTCGAGTTGTCCGTCGAGGCAGATCGCCAACCCGATCACCTCGAGCTTTCGTCCGTCCTGCGTGGTCTTGACGAGGGTTGCCATGGTCACTCTCCGTCCTGTGCTGCGAGCCAGCTATAGCCGCCCTGGTCCCAGAGCTGGGCCAGTGTCTGGTCCGGCTTCCACTCTGGATATTGCAACTGGATCGCCTGGTAGTCGGCCTGAAACCGTTCCGCGTCTTCGCCCTGCAGACGCGCAGTGTAAAGATCCGCCTTCGAGCGCAGAATGAACGAGGCGCGGTCCGACGTGGCCGACAGTTCGTAATCCTTGCCTTCCGCGACAAGACTGACCGATGCCTGATGTTCGCTCATGGAGGTTGCCTCCATCGACGTCAGGCGGCGACCGCCGGCGTATCTTCGGCCAGTCCCCATTCCGCCCACGAGCCGTCATAGACGGCCGCAGTGGTGTGTCCGAGCAGATAGAGCCCGAGCGCCACGACGCAGGAGGTGATGCCGGAGGCGCAACTGGTCACGATCGGGCGCTGCAGGTCGATGCCGGCGGCGGCAAATCGCGCGGCAAGCGCGTCGGCCGCGATGAACTCGCCGCTGTCGGGCTGAATCAGATCGGCCCATGGAATATTGGTGGCGTTCGGGATGTGGCCGAGCTTGCGGGAGGGAAACACGTCCTCCTGGCTGCCATCGAATTTCGCCGGGCCGCGCGTGTCGATGACTTGCGCCGTGCCGGTCACGAGATTTTCCGTCATGTCGCGCAAGCCGCGAACCAGGGCCGGGCGATAGCTCGCTGTGAGGGATTTCGGCTCCGGCCGCACCATCGACATGTCGGCCGGCCGCTTCTCCTTGGTCCATTTGCCGAACCCGCCATCCAGCATCGCGACCTTGTCGCAGCCGAACACCCGGAACATCCACCACACCCGGGCCGCGGCGGCGCCGCCGCATAGCCGATCGTAAACCACGATCCGGTCGCCGTCGCCGATCCCGAGCAGCCCGACCTTCTTGGCGAAGTCGGCAGCGCCGGGCAGCATGTGCGGTAGCGGGTTCGACTTGTCGGCGATATGGTCGATGTCGAAATGCACCGAGCCCGGAATATGGCGCCCACGGTACTGCGTGCGCCCGTCGAGATTGGTGCTGGTGTGATGCCAGGTGCAATCGAGCACCCTGACGTCCGGATCACCCAGGTGCTCCGCCAGCCACTCGGTGCTTACCAGCGCTTCAGGATTTGCATAACTCATGTCCGTGAGATCTCCGTGTCGGAAAGCAGACAAAGTCACCAAAGAGACATCTGGCCCAACTGTTCGCGAAACGGTCGGATGGTAATTCGGTGTTACGCTGAAGGCATCGGATAACCGGTGCGCGGTCGCGTATCGTAATATTCCGGCCGCTCAGGCCATCCGCCTTCGGCGATGAACTTGAAGCTTGCGATCTTCACCGGCGCGCCGTGCGAGAATGAAACTTCGCTAAACTTGACCTCGCGGTCGCCGGGACCGGCGGAAAAATCCGCGACGACCGTGCCGTCGGCCCTGCGGGCCCGTGCAAAGCCGGGCGTGCCGACGCTGCTCGCCGGCACCGGATTGGCAGCGAACGCGGGATTTTCGACGCCGTCCGTCGCCGCTGTGAAGGCGGGCGTGGCAAAGGTGAAGGTCGCCAGCGTTCCGCTGCGCTCGACCGGCTGATCCGCGCTCGAGGGGCGGGCCACCGAATAGATCGTCAGCGAGCCGCCATCCAGCAATGTCTTCAGCTCATCGAGAGAACAAGCCGCCAAATCCGTTGTGACATTCATGCCAATCTCCTCACGCCCGTGCTTTGGACAGGGATTATCAAGTTCTGTGCCAGTTGATCCCGGCGCGGGCGCGGACCGCTTGGCCGTCCGACCCAGGACTCCGGGTTTGCGCGAATCTTGCAGAGCCCGTCGGTAACGAGATGGTGGAGCTGATCGATGCTGGATACGGCGATCGTTGGCGGTGGACTATGCGGCGTCGCGCTGGCGCGAAATCTTTTGCGTCAGGGCAGGGCGGTCGCCTTGTTCGAGGCGCGGCAACGGCTCGGTGGGCGCATCCTTTCGGTTGCGCGTGCGGGATCCGCAGGCGCGGCCGACCTCGGTCCCTGCTGGTTCTGGCCGGACATGCAGCCGCTGATCAAAAACCTGGTCGCCGAACTGGGACTGGCGAGCATCGCCCAGCGTGACGACGGCTCGTCGCTGCATTTGAGCGATCCCGACAAGGCGCCGGACCGGATCGACGGCAGAAAGCTTCATGAAGGCGCCCGCCGCCTGCCGGGCGGCATGGCGCAGCTCATCGATGTGATGACGAAAGACCTGCCCCCGGGCCTCCTGCATTTCAATCATGTTCTGACCGGGGTGAACGATCGCGCCGACCACGTCGTGCTGACCTTCGCCAACGGCGGCGATATCATCGAGGTCGAGGCGCGCCAGGTCGCGCTCGCAGTTCCGCCGCGTCTGCTGGAGCAGGGCGTTCGCTTCACGCCGCCGCTTGATGAAGCCACGCAGCAGGCGATGCAGGGTACCGCGACCTGGATGGCGGCGCAGGCCAAGGTGGTCTTTGCCTACGACCGCGCCTTCTGGCGCGAAGCCGGACAATCCGGCAACGCTTTCGTCACGCACGGACAGTCGGTGATCGGCGAAATATATGACGCCTGCGATGGCGATCCCGGTAACGCGGCGTTGGGTGGATTTCTGGCGCTGTCGCCGGAGTTGCGCGACAGCTTCAGCGTCGGCTTGCCGTTGCTGATGACCAGCCAGATGTTGCAGGTATTTGGTGCCGCGATCGAGCCGGCCGGACAGCACTATCAGGATTGGGCGAACGAGCCCTTTACCTGCAGCGCGCTCGATCGAACCTCGCCCAGCAACCAACATGCAGCTGTCACCAATCCGATGCTGCGCCGGCCGCAATGGGAGGGCCGGTTGCATCTAGCCGGGTCGGAAACGGCCGCCGGCGGCACCGGCTATCTCGAAGGCGCGCTGGAGGCGGCGCGGCGCGTCGAACTGTCGCTCGACCGCGGCCGGATGAAGGCGGAGGGCACCTTGCCGGAAGTCGCGCGCCCCGGCGGCAGCGCGGCCTCGATCAATGCGACCAGCCTCGCCCGCTTTTCCACGTGGGTGGCCGACCAGCAGGACGTGGCGTTCGATGGCTATCGTCATCGCCTCAATCAAAATCTCGCGGCCCAGCAAAGCGAGCAACTCACCCAGCGTGCGCTGCTCGAATCGATGGAGGATCTGTTCGACAATGCCCTCAGGATGCTTGAAGGGTTGCCCTTCGAGATCAGTTCGACGGCGGTCGAGCGCGGCAGGTCGCCGTTGACACCGGGGATCCAGCAACCGTTCGGCACCCTCATGCAGTCGGTATTTGACAACGTCATCGCCTTCAACCGGACTTCGTGCGCGCTCTCGAACTTCCCCGACGAGCATCAGCTGTCCGGAGAATACCGCCAGGTCATACTGCGCGACATCGCCGCAGCCTGGCTGGAATTCTCGTTGGCGGCCAACCGGCTGTTGGTGGCCAAGGCCAATGCGCGCCATCGGCGCCTGAAGTCACCGGCATTCACCAGCGTATCGTCATGAACGAGGCCAAAATGACCGATCATGTAGCCTATGCGATCTGCGGCATGAACGAGATACCGAGCCAGAAGGCGAGGGGATTTCAACTGATGATTGTGGCGGAGGACGGCCGTCACAAGCCGTGGCCGATCATCGTGGTTCGCTGGGGCAGGCAGGTGTTCGGCTATCTCAACCGATGCCCGCATGACGGGGTCAATCTGGATTGGGAACGCAACCAGTTTCTCGACCAGAACGGCATCCGGTTGATGTGCGGCAAGCATGGTGCGTTGTTCGAACTAGGCACCGGCAACTGCGTCGGCGGCCCGTGCAAGGGAAAGAGCCTCACGCCGGTGGCGCTGAGTGTGCTCGACAACGACATCTGCGTCACCGGTGTGACACTGGTTGAGGATGAGGATGCGGCTTCCGAAAATCCGCAAGCCTGATCGAGGGTTGTAGAGGCCGGTGGCGGCAGGGACTCAGACCGGACGGTTTTCGTTGCGGTTCTTGACCGGCTCCATCCGGGCCACGCCTTCCTCGAAGGTGATGGCGTCGTATTTTTCGCTGAAACCGATGGCGGCGTCGAGCAGGTAGTCGAGCTTGCCGGCGGTATTGAGTTTCTTGACGTCGTTCTTGTCGATGCTCATCAGGTCCATCATCTCTTTCCACACCGTCGATTCGTCGCACGGCAACACGAAGAAGCTGACGCCGCCGAGCGTGACGCGATATTTCGCCAGCAGATCGATGTTGTTGCAGAAGACAAAGTAGGTGCCATCGGGCGTGAGCAACCCGTCCAGCACCTCGGCCACCCTGCTCAGATAGACAAAGGAGTGAATATAGCCGACCAGGATCGGTATCGTGGTTTCACCCTTCCGGACCAGTGTCAGCACCTGCTCCATCGAAAATTCCGGCGGGCGTTTTTCGTCGGCGAGTTGGGTCTGGAACTTGAGCGCGATATCGCCCCTGAACCCAAACCGGTCCGGCTTGGTCGTCGGTCCCTTGAAGACCGCGTTGAGCAGGCGTCCTTCCCGGTCGAGTCGGCCGAGGGCGGTGGACTCGATTGACGTCGGCGCGCTCATCTCGATCGTCGTGATCGCCGATACGTGGCATCGGCGGCAGCGGCT
>CADEDX010000012.1:13029-29425 GCA_902826195.1 uncultured Bradyrhizobium sp.
TCATCGCGATCGTCGTCATGCAAGATTCTCCGATTTCATACAAAACGCGACGAAACCGCGCCGCAGCAACCCACTATGCAAATTGTCTGCCGGTTTTTTCCTTTCGGCCGCTCTGGCGCGGACCATGCATGGTGGCGGTTGCGAACCATCGTCATGTCCAACACCCGACGCCAACATGAAGCTTCAGATCGAGCGGCCGTATTTCGAGGCGATGGCGACAAGCTTTCCTGCGCTTGCCTCGCTGCGGGAGCAGTTGCGTTTCGGCGACCGCGTCGAAGTCGGATTCGGACAATTGTCGGACGCCGAACTGGAATTTCTTCAGCAGCTCTACAACCGGGCCGGGCCGGACATGCAGGCCCGCTCTGCCCAGATCCTGACCCTGCAGCGGGCCTTCCGCAACGAGGGCATCAGGTTCACGGCCGCGGATCTGGAGTCGCTGCTGCCGGCGATCGCGCGCTATCTGGTGGCCGATGCCATTCGCGGCTGGATGTTCACGGCGACCGCGGCGAGCCGGCCGTTACCCTATGTCGTTACCCGACTCGATTATACGCCGCCGTCGAACGACGAAACCGGTCGGGTTTTCATCGAATTGAAGGCCAATGCCAAGGGCGTGATCGCGTCGACGACGTTGCGGATCGCGGCCACCGACATCGTGGGCAAGACCGTGCCCGAAATCTTCGCCGGCAAGGGATTCTTGAAGGAAACGCCGGAATTGATCGAGGCCTACGACGCGACGGAAGCGCGCGCTATTATGCGTGGCGCGGTGACTATGGCCGCCAGTTCCTGGGCAAGGGCACCGGCTTCTTCACCGAAGATCCGAATTCATCCCACCGCGACACCGACTGGTCGCGCAAGGACGTGATCATATTGTCGTCCGGCGGCGGCGCAGGGCGCATGGTCAATGATGAAGCGATTTTGAGTTCGCGCGCGCTGACGCTGGAGGTGACCGGCGACGTCCTCGGCCAATACCTGCGAAAGGCGGCCAAGAGCAACCTTTACGACGCCGAAGCCGAGGTGGAGGAATCCCGGGCCACGATTCCAAAAGGCCTTTTCAGCCGGATTCCCGTGCATCCCTACATGCTGATGTTTCATCTGGAACTGCACCACCATGTCTGGGTCCATGTCGGCGACATGGCGCTCTATGCCTATCAGCCGGAGTTGAAGCAGAAGCTGATCCTGCCGGAGGAACAGACCGACCTGATCGACATCCTGACCGCCGAGCTGGATGTGCTGATGGACGACATCGTCGCCGGAAAATCCGGAGGTACGACGGTGCTTTGCGCGGGACCTCCGGGTGTCGGCAAGACCCTGACCGCGGAGGTCTACGCTGAAATCATCGAGCGCCCGCTCTACCGTGTGCATTCCGGCCAGCTGGGGCTGAATGTCGCTGCGATGGAGGGCGCGCTCAAGGAGGCGCTGATGCGCGCCCAGCGCTGGGGTGCGGTGATGTTGATCGACGAGGCCGACGTCTACATCAAGCGGCGCGACGACGACATCACGATGAACGCCGTGGTCGGCGTTTTCCTGCGCGTGCTGGAATATTTCAACGGCCTGTTGTTCCTGACCACCAACCGCATCGACGATATCGACGAGGCGATAGTTTCCCGCTGCATTGCATTGATAAAGTTCTACCCGCCGAATGACGAAGCGCGGCGGAAAATCTGGCAGGTGATGACCGACCAATTCGGCCTCTCGGTCGATGAGCCGCTGCTCGACGCCCTGGTTAAGACCTTTCCGGAGACGTCCGGTCGTGACATCAAGGGACTTGCCAAGCTGGTGGCGAAATATTGCCATCACCGAAAAACGAAGCCGGCGCTGGACGTGTTCGAACGTTGCGCCATCTTCCGCGGCATCGATCTCGGGCCTGGCACCGGTGCCTGAGCGGGACGGGCGGCGAGTCACCCTGTCGCAAACCTGACACGCGTCGCAAAACCAACAGGCAGTAATCCAAAGATCAGCATTATCAGTGATTTGTCGCATGGCATAAGTCTTGCCAGTTGATAGCTCGACAGTCCCTTGGAAACGAGAGAGCGAACGATGATCAATCTGACCGACAGCGCAATGAACGCGGTGCGCAACGCGATTGCGGCGGCGAACAAGCCGGTCGACGGCCTGCGTATCATGGTCGAGGCGGGCGGCTGCGCCGGCTACAAGTACAATCTGGGCCTGGTCGATGCCATCGATCCCGACGACACCGTGATCGAGCGGGACGGGGTCCGGGTGTTCGTCGACATGAAAAGCCACGAATATCTGGTCGGCACCACGATCGACTTCGTCGTGGCGCTCGAAGGATCGGGCTTCACCTTCGAAAATCCCAACGCCAAGGCAAGCTGCGGTTGCGGCAAATCGTTTGGCTGAGGCGCCACCGCGATCGATCTCTGAAAGCCGTCATTGAAAGAAGTCCGGGTCATGTTGATTGAATCTGAAGTTTCCAACCAAATGCCGTCGGCAGACGACGAGCGAACCCGGATCATCAAGGCGGTGATCGAGGAAGTTCGCCCGAACCTGCAGCGCGACGGCGGCGATTGCCAGTTGATCGAGATCGACGGCAACAAGATCATGGTCAAGCTCACCGGCGCCTGCGTCTTCTGCAAATTGAGCAGCGCCACGCTCGAGGGCATCCAGTCCAAGGTGGTCGAGCGGCTCGGTGAACTCGTGCGCATCATCCCGGTCGCCGGAGCTGCGAAAGCGCGGCATTAAAGAGGCTCCCGTGCGGCCGATCTATCTCGACAACAATGCGACTACGCGCACGGATCCCGCCGTGGTGGCGGCGATGTTGCCATTCTTTTCCGATCAGTTTGGCAATGCCTCCTCGTCCCACGCCTTCGGCAGCGACGTCGCGGGCGCAGTGAAGCAGGCGCGCAGGAGCCTGCAGGCGCTGCTCGGCGCGGCGTTCGACCACGAAATCGTGTTCACCTCCGGCGGCACCGAAGCCGACAACGCCGCCGTTCTGTCTGCGCTCGGCAACCGGGAGGGTCGCGACGAGATCGTCACCTCCGCGGTCGAGCATCCCGCCATTCTGGCGCCGCTGGATCATTTGGAAAGTGTGCGCGGCGTCAAGGTCCACCGGATCGGGGTGGATGCGCAGGGACGGCTGGATGTCGACGCGTATCGGCGCGCGCTCGGACCGCGCACCGCGATCGCATCGGTGATGTCGGCCAATAACGAGACCGGGACGCTGTTTCCGGTCGAACAACTCGCCGACATGGCGCATGGCGCCGGCGCCCTGTTCCACACCGATGCGGTGCAGGCGGTCGGCAGGATCCCGATCGACCTGAAGTCGACGCAGATCGACATGCTGTCGTTGTCGGGACACAAGCTGCACGGCCCCAAAGGCATCGGAGCGCTTTACCTGCGCAAGGGCACGCCGTTCAATCCGCTGGTTCGCGGCGGCCCGCAGGAGCGGCGGCGGCGCGGCGGCACCGAGAATGTGCCTGGCATCGTTGGTTTGGGCAAGGCCGCTGAACAGGCGTTGGCACTGATGCCGGACGAACGGACCCGCGTCGGCGCGCTGCGCGACCGTCTGGAGCGAGGGATCCTGGCAATAGGCCATTGCATGGTGCTGGGCGACACGGAGAACCGGCTGCCCAACACCTGCAATGTCGCCTTCGAGCATCTCGAGGGCGAAGCGGTCCTTCATCATCTGAACAAGGCCGGTATCGCCGCCTCTCTCGGCTCGGCCTGCGCATCCGGATCGATGGAGCCGTCGCATGTGCTGCGCGCGATGAATGTGCCGCTGTCGGCACTGCGCGGCGCCATCCGCTTTTCGCTGTCCCGCGACAACACCATCGACGATATCGTCTGCGTCCTCAACCTGCTCCCCGACATCATCGCCAGGCTGAGGGAGCTGTCGCCGTCGTCCCAGGCGCCGGCGGCGATCACGGCAAACCCTTCCCGATCCCCGGAGCTGACCCAATGAAAATCATGATTCGTCGCTCTCCGGAGACCGGACTTTCGATCTACGTCCCGAAAAAGGACCTGGAAGAGCCGGTCGTCGAGTCCGAACATGAATCGCTGTGGGGCGGCTGGATCCGCATCGCCAATGGATGGGTGCTCGACCTGCCGCAGATGGCGGCGGGAACGTCACTGCCGATCACGGTCAACGCGAAGAAGCGCGGCGGCCAGGAAAGTGAGGACTGATGAACGCCCCAATTCCGCCGATTGATTTCAGCAAGCACGCCGATGCCGAGACGGCGTTGGCCGACGTCGCGATGCGGCTGCGTGCCGGCACCATCATCCCCTATCTCGGTCCCGGCCTTGCCGCCCCCATGAAGCCCGCCGCGCCGATGAATCCGGAGGCGTTGGCGGCATTTTTCGGCACCAAGGTGGCGCTGCCTCGGCGCGCCAAGGGCAATGCCTGGGCTGCAGCGCAGCACATCGAGAGCTACAAGCACCGCTCCACGGTCACGGCGCTGATGTCGGAGGCGTTCGCGACACCGGTCGAGCCGACCCCGCTGCATCGCCATCTCGCCTCGCTGCGGCTGCCGATGATCGTCGATAGCTGGTACGATGGCGCGATGCGCGCGGCGCTGGCCCCTTACCGTGATTGGGGCGAAATTCAGGGCATCACCCGTGCCGGGATCGGCGAAGACCGCTGGTACCGCTTCTACGATGCGGCCGGCGCGGAGTCCGATCGTGCGGCGGCCAACGGCTGGAAGACATTGCTCTACAAGCCGCATGGCTCGGTGGTCCCGGCAAAGAACTTCCTGATTTCCGATGCCGACTATGTCGAGGTGCTGACCGAGATCGACATCCAGACCCCGATTCCCGATGCCGTGAAGGACCGCCGTACCGAGAGCAGTTTCGTCTTTATCGGCTGTCGCTTCAACGACCAGCTGTTGCGGACCTATGCGCGCCAGGCCACCAAGCGATCATCGGCACTGCACTACGTGATCGTCGAGCCCGAGGCGTTGTCGAGGAACGAAGTCAAGTTCTTCATCAGCCAGGGCCTGACCCCGATCGCGATTCCGCTCGATCGGGCGGTCGAGATCTTGCTCGGCACGACCTGAACCTATCCGGTCCATCGTGTATCGCCCGGCGCCGACAGGTGTTCTCCGGGCGCTTCGCGCATTTGTGCCTCGTCATTGACGGTGTCGCGACGCCTGTTCACCCGACACGCCCCGAGTCTGTAACGTTTCTAACATCGAAGCCGCGATGTCGTCGGTCGGTGTTGGCAAAGCGACAGCCCGTCACGATTTCATAACCCATTGATGAATCGGAAAAATGTCAAACCATCGGCGATGGCACGCGAGTTGCTATTCTCTGTGTCATCAAGATTTCCCGCTCTCTGGACTGGCCAGCAACGAGGAACGGACATGCAAGCGACAGCACCGCACGAAGGTATCGCAGCCGGCAATATCGCAAACATCGAAAACGTCATGCAGGAGATTGCCGACCACAAGGGTTGCGGCACCACCGGCGGAAGCGGCAAGGCGAGCTGCGGCTCCGCGGCGGGGCAGGGCGATCTGCCGACCGAGATCTGGGAGAAGGTGAAGAACCACCCCTGCTACAGCGAGGAAGCCCACCATCATTTTGCGCGAATGCATGTGGCGGTGGCGCCGGCCTGCAACATTCAGTGCAATTACTGCAATCGCAAATACGACTGCGCCAATGAATCGCGACCCGGCGTGGTCAGTGAGAAGCTGACCCCGGAGCAGGCGGCCAAGAAGGTATTGGCAGTGGCCTCGACGATCCCGCAGATGACCGTGCTGGGCATCGCCGGCCCCGGCGATCCGCTCGCCAATCCGGAAAAGACCTTCAAGACCTTCGAGTTGATCGCCAAGACCGCGCCCGACATCAAGCTGTGTCTTTCGACCAACGGTCTGGCGCTGCCCGACCATGTCGACACCATCGCCGGCTTCAACGTCGATCACGTCACCATCACCATCAACATGGTCGATCCCGAGATCGGCGCCAAAATCTATCCCTGGGTGTTCTGGAAGCACAAGCGCTATACCGGCGTCGAGGCCGCCAAGCTGCTGACCGATCGCCAGTTGCAGGGTCTCGAAATGCTCACCGAGCGCGGCATCCTGTGCAAGGTCAATTCGGTGATGATCCCGGGCGTCAACGACAAGCACCTGGTCGAAGTCAACAAGGCGGTGAAGTCGCGCGGCGCCTTCCTGCATAACATCATGCCGCTGATCTCGGCGCCCGAGCATGGCACCGTGTTCGGCCTGACAGGTCAGCGCGGGCCGACGGCGCAGGAATTGAAGGCGCTGCAGGATTCCTGCGAAGGCGAAATGAACATGATGCGGCACTGCCGTCAGTGCCGTGCCGACGCGGTGGGGTTGCTCGGCGAAGACCGCAGCGCGGAGTTCACCACCGACAAGATCATGGCGATGGAAGTCAACTACGACATCGACAGCCGCAAGGCCTATCAGGCCAAGGTGGAAGACGAACGCGTCGCCAAGGTCGCCGCCAAGCAGGAAGAGCTCGAAACGCTCGCCGGCGAGGTGAGCGATATCAAGCTGCTGGTCTCGGTCGCCACCAAGGGTTCGGGATTGATCAACGAGCACTTTGGCCACGCCAAGGAGTTCCAGGTTTATGAACTCTCCACCGCCGGCGCCAAGTTTGTCGGCCATCGCCGCGTCGACCTGTACTGCCAGGGCGGGTTCGGCGATGAAGAGAACCTTGAGACCGTGATCCGCGCCATCAACGATTGTCACGCGGTATTCGTGGCCAAGATCGGCGGTTGCCCGAAGGCCGACCTGCAAAAGGCCGGCATCGAGCCGGTCGATCAGTTCGCCCACGAGTTCATCGAGAAATCCGCGATCGCCTGGTTCAAGTCCTATCTTGAAAAGGTCAAGAGCGGCGAGATCGAGCACGTCGAACGCGGCGATGCCGAAATTCGCCAGGGCGCGCTGATCTCGGCGGCCTGAACCCACCAGCAAGCGAGTCCCAGGAGCAAGCGATGGCGCTGAAGATCATAGCTTCACAATGCACGAGTTGTTCGGCGTGCGAGCCGGAATGCCCGAACGTGGCGATTACCGAGAAGAATGGAACCTTCGTGATCAATCCGAAGAAATGTACCGAATGCATTGGCCATTTCGACTCGCCGCAATGCACGGCGGTCTGCCCGGTCGATAACACCTGTGTCATCGACAATTCATTCCCGCGCTATCAGCCACCGGCATAAGGACGAGCCCGATGAATTTCACCATTACGCCTGCGGCGACAAAGTTCATCCGCATGATGATCCGTGCGGACGGCGACGCCGCCAGCGGCTTCCGGCTCGCCGTCAGCCCCGGCGGCTGCTCCGGCCTTGCCGCCGATATCAGCGTACGCCGTGAGCCGGCACAGGGCGAGGCGGTCGTCGAGCGCGACGGTGTCAAACTGTTCCTGCCGGCGGAGAGCCGCATCCTGCTCGACGGCGTCACCATCGATTTCGCCGACACGCCGTCGCAGACGGGGCTGGTGTTCAAGGATCCGAAGCAGGTTTCCTGCTCGAGTCACTAGACGGGAGGCGTCGGATGAATGGATCTGCGGAGCGAGGCGAACCGCAATCCATCATGGATGCGGCGGTGCTTGCCAATGCGCTGCTCGGCGGCGGATTGCCGCCCGAGGCCGAATTCCATTTGTGGGAAGCCGGTCTGTCCTACCATCTCGATGATGTCGCCGAGCAGCATCTGCGGCAGGCCGAGGCGTTGGCGCCCCAGCACGCCGCGGTGCTGATCGGACTCTACCGCTTCTATTTCTACAAGGGGCGGCTGGCCGATGCGCTGACGGTGGCGAAGCTTTGTCTGGAAAAGGCGGCGCGCGAGAACAAGCTGGCGGCCGATTGGCACGATGTCGCGGCCGGCGATGCCGCGTTCGGTCACTACGAGAACATCCTGCCGCGGTTCTACCTCTTTACCCTGAAGGGCTACGCGTATTTGCAGATGCGCCTCGGCAACTTGGATGAGGGTCGCGCCGCCGTCGTGAAACTGCTGGAACTCGACCCCAGCGACAAGGTGGGCGCCAAGGTGCTGCTCGACGTACTCAATCGCATGGGGCTCGACGAAGATGGATAGCATCGACGAAGCCCGCGACTGGCAAGGCAACGAGATCGATTGCGGATCGTGCCGCCATCGGGCGCTCAAGGAAGTGGAGCTCTGCCGCCTCAAGCACGCCTGCGTCCATGATCGGTACGCCCGGCGTATCGACCGCTTCTTCAACTGGAATCCGGATCTGTCGAATTCCTACCTGAAGCATCCGCATTTCGAGGTGCGCGCGATCGCGGCAAAGCATGCCAGCGTATTTCTGCTGCCGTCGCTGCTCGACGATCCCGAGGAGACCGTGCGATGGAACGCGGCGCGGCGGCTACCCAGGCGGCTAGTATTGCGGCTACGCGACGACGCTCACCGCGAGGTGAGGATTCGTGTCGCTTCAGTGCTCGACGACGCCGATCTGATGCCGATGATGAACGATCCCGACTATTACGTAAGGCTGGTGATCGCGCGTCGCATCGCGCCTGCGCTGCTGGCGACGATGATCGGCGATGCCGAGCCGGAAGTCCGCCGCGTGGTTGCGCAGCGGATCCCGGCCGACTGGCTGCTGCGCATGGCCAGCGACCAGGATGCGTTGGTGCGGCTGGAGATCGCCCGGCGGCTGACTCCGCAGCTGCTGCCGCGGCTGCGCTACGATCCGGATTGGCGGGTGCGTTATGAAGTGGCGAGCCGGATCGCGGTCGGCGATCTCGCCGACCTGATCCAGGACGGCGATGGCTTCGTGCAGGAAATGGCGCAGTCGCGCCACACCGGCGGGCGATCATGGGAGTATCCGGCATGAGCAATATTGTCCGTGACAGCGACGTGGTGGAAATCTCCGCGCCACCGGTCTTCAGCTATGGCGAGAAAGTGAAGGCCAAGCGCACCATCCGCAACGACGGCACCTATGCCGGCAAGGAGATCGGCGACATCCTCGCGAAGAAGGGCGAGGAGGGTTACGTCGTCAGCATCGGGACATTCCTGCAGCAGTTCTACATCTACGGCGTCGAGTTCCTGGAGAGCGGCAACCGCGTCGGCATGAAGCGCAAGGAGCTCGATCCGGTGCACGCGCGCGATGAAATGGCGGATCTGCCGCTGCCGGAGGCTGCATCATGATTGAACCCCGAATTCCGAGATTTCAATGGGGGCAGCGCGTCAAGGCGCTGATCGACCTTCACAACGACGGCAGCTTTCCGGATGCCGCAATCGAGGCGCTGCTGGTCAGTGTCGGCGATGTCGGGGAAATCGTCCAGGTTGGAACCCACACCGAAGAAAATCTTCCGATCTATCTGGTCGAGTTCGGCGAACGCCTCGTGGTCGGCTGTCTCGAAGAAGAAATTCTTCCCCTCTAGTAAGGAGCAGTCGCAATGCAATCTGCTGTCTTGGACCGAAACCCGGCGCGGCCGTTTGCCCATCCGAACGATCTCGACCGCAAGCGGGTCGAGCGAAGCCTGAAGTCCCGCAAGCGATATCGATACGTGAAGCCGCAGGTGGTGATGACGGTCGGCGGTTACCGGATCGAAAGCCCGTGCTGTTCGAGGAATATCGACAAGGATGGCGGCGTGGTCGATGTCGCATTGTTGCTGCACGACCCCGACGGTGCCCGATGGGAGCTGTTCCGAAAGGATCACGCCACGGGACTGTGGCAACTCGACTCCACGCACCAGCGGCTGCCGGCGGCGCTGGAGCGATTGAACGTCGATCCGGAGCGCACGTTCTGGCAGTGAATACCCAAGCTTCGCTTTTGTGATCAGAGCATGACGAGTTGAACCGATGGCGCTGCAACCGGACGAGCTGAATGAGATCGACGCCGTGCTATCCGCGCCGGATGCCGATGCGCAGGTGTTTGCGCAGTTGCGCAACCGGTTTCCGCATCTGTCCTGGACCAGATGCGACGCCTCGGATGTGACGGAAACACCGTTCCGGACATATTCGCGGTTCGAGGTGCATCTGGTCGATCGTAGCGATCATTGTGTCGGGATCACCGCGGATCCGGCCCGCGCCACCGGCATCGTACTGGCGAATAGGATCATGACGCCATGACTGACCTCGCCATCATGCAGGAAGCGGATCAACGCGACGTCGCCGATGACGGTACCGAAGAGGCGTTCATCGCGCTGTCGGATCCGGATATCACGCTGGCCGAGATCGACGCCGTCGATCGGATCATGCGGTCGGCGCGGCTTTCGAACGGGCCGGTGGTGGAGGAGTTCGAACAGGCCTTTGCAGCCTATCTCGGCCGCCGCTATGCCATTGCCGTTCCCTCCGGCACCATCGGGCTGTTGCTGGCGCTGAAGGCATGCGGGATTGGGCCGAACCAGGAGGTCATTGCCTCGTCCTATTCGTTCCGCGAGGCGACCCACGCCATCGCCGTCGCAGGTGCGACGCCGGTGTTCGCGGATATTGATTACTGGGCCGGAACGCTGGCGCCGGACAAGGTCGAAGCCCGCATCACCGCCAACACGCGGGCGATCGTCGCAAGCAATAATAACGGACATCCGGCGGCATGGACCGAATTACGCGCGATTGCGAAGCAGCACGACCTGTTGCTGATCGAGGACTCCACCGAGGCGATCGGCTCGCGATACAAGGGCGAACTGGTCGGCAGCTTCGGCGATGTCGCGGTGTTCGATTTCTCCCAGCCTTCGGCCTTGACCTGCGGCGAGGGCGGCATGGTGGTGACGGATGATGTCGATATCGCGGTGGCCCTTCGGCGGTTGCGCTCGCACCGTCTGGAGGAGCGAGCATCCGTGGTGGTCAGTTCGACTCCACCCTATCAGGCGGTGATGAGCAACATCGCAGCGGCGCTCGGCCTCGCCCAGTTGCGGCGGCTGGATGAAATCCTGGAGCGGCGGCGGCTGATCGAACATCTCTATTACAAATATGTGCAGTCCTTCGAGGGCATCAAGCCACCTTATGTCGGCCCCGACGTCACCGAGGTAAACTGGTTTCTCTATGTCGTCCACCTCGGGACCCGCTTCACCCGCTCCAGCCGCGACTCCATCGTGGAGGATCTGCGGCTCGAGCAGGTCGAATCCGCCGCCTACTGCAATCCGCTGCATCTGCAGCGGCATTATTTCGATCGCGGAAATCGCCGCGGCGACTATTTCGTCACCGAAAAGGTGGCGGATCGCGCGGTCGCGCTGCCGTTTCACACCCATCTCACCGAGGATCAGATTTCCTTCATCGTCGAGACGATGAAGGAAGCGTCGATCAACGACGGCGCGGGCGCGGCAATCTACTAGAACCTTGAAAATGATCGTTCAACAACAGCGAGGAATGAAACAATGTCGACATTGACCGTGCTGCCGTCGGGAAAAACCATCGATGTGGCGGAAGGAACGACCCTGCTCGCCGCCCTTCTCGGCGCGGAGATGGGCATTCTGCACAAATGCGAGGGGCAGGCCAAATGCGGTTCCTGTCACATCTATGTCCAGGAAGGCCGCAAGGGACTGTCCAAGATCGCCCGCGAAGAAAACGAGCGGCTCGACACCATCGTCGGCATCGGCTCGAAGTCGCGCCTTGCCTGCCAGGCCAAGGTGCTGGGCACCGAGAACGTCACCGTCGAGTTGCTGGGCTTCGGCTCCGGTGTCTAGAGCTTTCCGTTCCGATTGAATCGGAACGGGCTCTAGTTTCGTTTTGACGCGTTTTCTTCCCGCGAGCCGGCATCCCGTTCGCTTGAAAACGATCTGGAAAAAGGAGAATACGATGGAGCCGAACAAAGTCTTGATCCATTTGCGCTTCGCGCCGAACGGCACCGTGGTGGAGATCAGCGAGCGCCCGAAGTCGCTGAGCCCGCAGGAATGGTTCAATTTCCTGAGCGACAAGGCTGGTAACCATTATCAGGCGTTATCCGGCGGCCGTGGCGTGTTTCGGCTGACGGCGGCGGAGGTCGAGGCGTTCAAGGCCGAATATCCGCCCACCGCGGCATGACGGTCGCCGCGCCGGTCATTTGAGAAAGGCGGTCTGGAAGCAGGCCGTCTTTTCCGGCGTGTCGAGGCCGCGCCGCGCCGGCCACTGGTTCTGGAAGAAGAACATGTTGACGTTGCGGGTGATCTCCTTTCCCCTGATGTACCAGCGCTCGACGCCATCGGGGGAGATCACCGCCGGTCCGTCGCCCCTGTGCACCATGTCGTTCTCCAGCCAGAGCTGGGTATCGGTATAGAGATAACAGCCGGCCTTGCGCGACATGTCATCCTGGTTGAGGTCTTCGACGACGATCATTTCAGCCATGGTTTCTGCCTCGCTGTTGCATCCGCTCTATGACGTTGCAAGATCCGTGCTCTGGCGGCCCGCAAGCCGGCCAAGCGCTGCGGTATCGTAACCCTCTTCGCGCAACACCCGATGCACCGCCGGGCGTTGCAGCAGCCTGCGGTAATGCGCGGCGAGATTGGTGGGCAAGGCCATGCCGGTCATGTCGGCCCAGAACTCGACATAGAACAGCACGGGATCAGCGACCGAATAGGCGCCTGCCAAATAGTTCTTGTCTCCAAGTGCCGTGCTGATAACGGCAAAGCCCTTGGCGACGATGTCGCGGCCGAGGTCGCGCACCGAATCGTGGTCGCGGGGATTCCGTGCAAATGTATGAGTGGCGAAGATGCGCGCAAAGCCTTGGCCGTGAATCGTTCCCGCGATATAGGCCATGGCTTCGATCAGGCGGCACGATGTCTCGATATCATCCGGCCACAGCGCCGCGCGCGGGTGGCTGCGCCCGAGCCAATAGGCGATCGCCGGCACCTCGGTCAGCGAACTGCCGTCGCGGCGCACCAGGGTCGGAATGGTGGACTCTGGATTGATTGCGACATAGTCGGCTTTGAACTGATCGCCGGCGGGCAGGTTGACGATGTAGGCCTCGAACGCCTCCTCCAGCTCCTCCAGGATGATGTGAATGCCGGTCGAACACGATCCGGGTGTCATGTAGAGCTTCATCGCGGCCATCGGCGTCCCCAGACAATCCAGAACCAAGCCGCGGACAAAGGGCCCGGCTCGGCACGCTTCATGCAAATATCGGGTCAGCAGGATTTATTCGGATTCGCTGGTGGAGCGAGTCGGACAGCAATGTCGTCTTTACGACAGAGGCGGGTATGGCAATGGTTTGCCGCGGAACTGCAAATCGCCGTCTTGAAGCAGCAAAGCTCTTCGTCATCTGCGCCGCCGACAGTATCGAGCGAAGCAATGCGAAGGCCTTCAGCCTGTTCCGCATCAACGAGGCCGGCGAGAGCCGCCCGTTTGCGATCATGGTGATCCGGACCCACGCCGACAACTACATCGGCTACGTCAATTCCTGTCCACATCAGGGCGTCTGGCTCAATTTCGGCGAGGGGAATTTCTTCACGCGGGACCGCGCCTTCCTTAAATGCGGCCGGCACGGCTCGGTATTCGAGATCGACAGCGGACTGTGCATCGACGGCCCGTGCAAGAACCGCAGCCTGGAGCCTATCGCGCTTGCCGTCATCGACGGCGAAGTCTGTCTCTGCGGTGTCGAGTTGGAGGAAAGCGGACACCCCGATCCGTTTGACGACGGCGACGACACCATGGAAATCATGATTCACCCCGAGTAGTACCAGCAGACGGCAGGTACGATGACAATGGCCGGTTACAAGGGACCGAGATCGCGATGCTCGACGAGGAGCCCGTCGCCATGAATTTCAACGAAGCCGGATCGCAGGTATCATGACGGTTGCCCAGCTGCTCGATGCGCTGTCAAAACTGCCGAAGGAGGCCGTGGTCCTGATCGAAAGCGGCGGCGGCCTGTCGCGGGTCGATGCGCTCGATTTCGTCGAACAGCGAGGGCCGGGCGCGCCGGCCGAAGTGGTACTGTTGCCAAGCATGGATGAATAGCCCGGAGGGCATGATGTCCGACGTCGCAGTGGAAATTTCGATGTTCGAGCGAATCGGCGGCGCGGTCGTCATTGATCGGCTGGTCGAGGCATTTTACCTGAGAATGGATACCCTGCCGGAGGCGGCCGTCATTCGCGCCATGCATGCGCCGGATCTGGGACCGGTCAAGAGCGTTCTCAAGCGCTATTTGAGCGAATGGACGGGCGGTCCAAAGCTGTATTCGCCGGAAAAAGGTCACCCGCGCCTGAGGCAGCGGCATATGGGATTTTCGATCGGCAATGCCGAGCGCGATGCGTGGCTGCTTTGCATGCGCGGCGCGATGGCGGAAACGGTCGCGGACGGCGGCGCCCGCCAGGAACTCGACGTCGCGTTGACCAAGCTCGCCGACTGGATGCGCAACCAGGCTGGCAATCCCCATGACGCGGCAACGGCACGTACCTGACGCCGGCGACGCCGCTCCGGCGGCCGGACCTTGCTTGCCTGTTTCTTCAGATCGGGGTTCCGAAAAAATCCTCCTCGGCGCCGCCCCAGGCCTTGTGCAGCGCCAGCGCGTTGCGCCACCGCACGGCCTCGGCGTCGTCGGCATTGCGATGGCTGATCTTGCCGTCGGGATTGTCGGCGAGCAGGTAGGTCTTGCCGTTGCGGATGAATCGGATCAGGTCCTTGCTGTCGGTCGGCCGCACCACGCAGCGCGGCGCCTCATCGATCAGAATGGTGGTCGGCAGCATTCGCGCGTTCCTTTGCGTGATGTCCCGGTTCTAGAATCCGTCCGCTCTGCTGCCCCAGGGATGGCTGCCGGCCACCAGGGGCGCCGTGATGCCGGCCTTTGCGATGTCCGAGATGCTGCGGTAGAAAGTGCCTTCGTGCACCAGCGTGCCGCCCTTGGTGGTGACGGCGACGTAGCGCGCCACCGGGTCGGTCTCGCAAAGATAGCCGCCGCCCGGATCCACCGTGGAGCGCGCGTTGCCGTCCCAGTCGACAAAGAAGCCTTCTGCCGTCGGCATTGCTAACCGTCCCGGTCACTTGCAACCAGTTGCGCCAATCCATTTTCGATGATCGCAAGGCAGGCGAGATAGCGCTGGTATTCCGCCTTGCTCACGCTGATCGTGTCGGGCGCGCTGGACAGCGCCGTTTGCGACGTCGCCATCTCGACCGCTTCGAACAGGATGTTTTCCAGCTGGTAGATGCGTTCGCTCGCCCGCTCGAGGTAGGGCAGCGGATTGGCGCGGATGTTCGCCTCGTGCAGGGCGCTCAGCTTCAGCAACGTTCGCAGGCGCCGTGCCGTGCCGCGATTCCCGGTGTCGAAATTATGTCGTATGACGCTCATGGCGTTCTCTCCGCAAGGCGCGGCGTTTCAATCAGTGCCGCGACCGCATCAATCCGCCGGCGGTCCGAGATCATCCGCCGCCGCTTTCTTCTTTTTCTTGTCGACCTTGGCCTGGGCGTAGACGCCGGAATTCTTCAGCGCGATCGGGGCCTGGCCCTGCACATATTGCGAAATCCAGAACAGGGTTCGCTCGAGCGCCGTCTGCGCGGCGTCTTCCTGATAGCTGTCGCGCTGGTGGCAGTTGAAGCCGTGCGAGGCGCCTGGATAGGAGTATACGCTGACATCGGGCCGGAAGGCGCGAAACTGGCTCATCGCTTCCAGCGGAATCAGCGGGTCACTCTCGCCGAAATGCAGCAAGGTCGGCACCTTGCGTTTGGCGCCGTAATCGTCGACGATTCCGCCGCCGTAATAGCCGACGGCGCAGGCGAGACCCGTGACGAGGTTTCCGGCGGCATAAGCGAGATAGCCACCCCAGCTATAGCCGACGACGGCAACCTTGCCGGCGCTCCTGACGGAGTCGACCGCGGCCTGAATTTCGGCGAGTGCGCGCTGCTTGTCGACCTGGTGCACCAAGGCGATACCTTCGGCCACGCCGGCCTCGTCATAGCCGAGTTCGACACCCGTTTTTATGGAATCGAACAGCGACGGAGCGATAGCGATATAGCCCGTCGCGGCAAAGGCATCGGCGATCTGCCGGATGTGCGGATTGACGCCAAATACTTCCTGAAGAACGACGACCGCTCCCTTGGGCGCATCGGGAGGGTCGGCGCGATAGGCCGAGAATATATGTCCATCGGCGGCTGTCAGCATCATCATCGCGTCCTCGAATCCAAAAGCCCGGCAGCACCGGATCGTCCTGCCGTCGCGGTTGAGCAACACCTGTCGTTTCCGTCAACGCTCGCTCATGCAGATAGAGTGCCAGTTGAAAAGCCGCCCCCGCCGCCGCGCTGGCCGGCGGTAGAAGCATTTTCCGGCAGATGCCGGGCGAGGCCGCGCCATTTTGTTTTGAAGCCGACAACCGGCTACAGCAGGCCGAGTTCGAGCTGAACGTCTTCCGACATTTTCGATTTGTCCCAGGGCGGATCGAATACCAGATTGACCGTCACGTTCTCGACGCCATCGACGTCGCTGACGGCCTTCTGCACCCAGTTCATCATCTCGCCGGCCACCGGACACCCCGGCGCGGTCAGCGTCATGTCGATCTCGACCGACCCCTGGTCGCCGGGCGCGATGCGATAGATCAGTCCGAGATCGTAGATGTTCA